>JBAZYF010000002.1 GCA_041659505.1 Parcubacteria group bacterium | reverse complement strand
TTACCAATTAATTTATAAATAAATAATAAATATGGATAGAAAAAAAATCATTATTCCCATCATTGCTCTCATAATACTTTTTGGCGGAGCCTTGTTTATCGCACAAAGTTTGAGTAATAAGAAGGCATCACTAAATTCTGATAAAGCTCTGGTGACGGATAATAACCAATCTCCTGCTAATTCTGAAAACTCGGGAAATCCTACATCTCCTGATGCTTCCACCATACAGGACGGTCAATCTGTCCCTACAAATTCAGGGGATTTATTAGTTAAGCAAGAACAAAAACCCGGCACGAAGACGGAAATGGGTCTGCTTGATAGTGTGGATGGAAAAAGCCTAACTTTGAAATTAGCAGATAAATTATTCACAGTCGGTATCAGTGACACCACTCCAGTTACAGTGAGTACTAATATGGGAAAGACTTTCGCGGGTCATCTATCAGATCTTACTGTGGGAGAGCTGGCGAAAGTTGTCTATTATGAAGATTCGAAAAAAGCTTCAGATATAACCGTTATGAAGATTGAATTGCCAGATGACACTAAGAAACTGATAGATCTGCCTCAGCCATAAATTAAGCATTGGAAAGCTTATTCTTTAAACACCTAGGAAGAGTTAGGTGTTTTTGAATATTTAGGAGAGGATATGTTTAATTATAAAAGTTTGACGAAACCGGTTTTTGTGCTAAACTGATTTGGTCCTCCTTTGTCCTGATTTCATCAGGACTACGGCGGGACACGGTGCTGAAATATTGTCCTTTTAGGCAAAGTTTGGCGTAATTTAATCAAATTAATCCGCTTGAGAGGCTCCGCTATGGCGGGGGTGGGTAGAGCGAAAACAAGATGGATAAAATCGCATTAGAAGCAAAAACGCGAGATGTTTTGGGTCGCAAGACTAACAAGGGCAGGAAAGAAGGTCTGATTCCGGCCGTGGTTTATGGCAAGGGAATTCCCGGGAAAAATATTTGGGTAAAGCTCCTGGATTTCAAACGCTTGATCAAGAAATCGGGAGAAAGCACAGTGATTGATCTCAAAATTGATGAGAAGGATAATCGCAACGTGCTAATTTATGATACGCAAAAAGACCCGGTGCGGGATAATTATATCCACATCGATTTTTTCCAGGTGCGGATGGACGAAGAAATTGAAACGGAAGTGGAATTGGAATATGTTGGTGAAGCGCCAGCTGTAAAAGAACTGGGGGGTGTATTGGTGAAGAATATCGATGCGATCGAAGTGAAATGTTTGCCGGCCGATCTGCCATCAAGCATCGAAGTGAATATTTCGAACCTCAAGACTTTTGACGATCGGATCACTTTGGGAGATTTGAATATTTCCAAGAAAATCGAACTGAGCATCGATTTGGAAACTGTGGTGGCGCTTGTTGCTCCGCCAAGATCGGAAGATGAGATGTCCGCGCTCGAAACTAAGGTGGAAGCTGACGTGACTAAGGTCGCTGGAGTAGTCAAGGAGACTGCGCCAGAAGCGGGCACAGAAAAGAAAGAGGAAAAGAAAGGAAAGTAGATGTGAAATTAGGCAAATTCAAAAACACTCTGCTCAAAAGGTGGAGTGTTTTTTTGCGCTTTTGTTTTTTGAAAAAAGTTGCTATAATATTTAATATGACTTGGAAAAAAAAGACAAAAAATTTGGTAATATTCTTAATTGTCCTATGGCTGGTTGCTTTTGACGTGCGAAGCTTCCGAGATATTGCCTTTGCAGCTGATGACGCTGATGATATTAAAGATGATATTGAGAAAGTGGAAGATAAAAAAGAAGCAGTTGAAAAGGCTCTGAGTGCCTCTCAAATTCTTCTGCAAAAAAAGAATGCGGAACTAGGAACAACAAAGACGCTACTACAAAAAACGCAAGAGGAGATCGCGCGCAAAGAAGCGGAAGTGACAGAGCTTGAAAAGCGGATCGCGCTGAATCGGGAGATGCTGAGAGACTATATGCAAGAAGCCTATTATGCCGATCAAGATCCATTGACTAATTTGCTTTTGGGTGGGGTGCATATTGCCGGTATGTCGGGTGATTTTGATCAGACGTTGAATGTTAGTGATAAAATAACCAGCACGCTGAGCGAAATCAAGACTAACAAGGCAGATGTCGAGCAAGCGCAAAATGAACTTGGCGCCAAAAAAGAGGATCACGAAAAATTGATTACCATCCAGCAGGGACAACAATATGAAATAAAAACCGATATCAATCAGGCGCAGGCGACATTGTCTGAGCTTAATGCTAAAATCGATAAATTAAAAAGCGAACTTTCTAGTTTGCTTTCTGAGTCGGTCAGCTTCAAAAACGTGATTGACGCAGCTAGTTTTGCGGCGAAAAAGACTGGAATCCGCAAAGACTATCTCCTGGGGGTGCTTGTAGTAGAATCTAATTTGGGAAGGTATACTGGCGGTTGTACGGCGGATAAGAGTAAAATGAGCAGTTATCGTTTGGGAATTTTCAAAACAATTTGTAGTGAGTTGGATTATGAATGGAAGAAAAGAAAGGTTTCTTGCCCACCGAGCGGGTACACGGGCACTGGTGGGGCGATGGGTGTGGCACAATTTATGTCGGATACTTGGGCGGGGTATAAGAGTTCAATTGCGTCAGTGACGGGGAATAATCCACCGGATCCGTGGAGTTTGACGGATGGGGTCGTGGCAATGGCACTCAAGCTGACAAAGGTTGATGGCGTAAAACAACACAAAAAATCCGCCGAAGCGAAGGCCTATTGTGTCTATCTGGCGGGCGGTAATTGGGCAAGTTATTGTGACTCTAAGGGTGTGAATTATGGGGAAAAAGTGCTCTATTGGGCGGATAATTATGAACGGGTGATGGAGTAAGTCTTGAACCATAATTTTTTTTTGATTTTAGGATTAGCATGATTTTATAAAAGGCGTGTCCATTTCGGCGGATACGTTTTTTTATGGTCAAGGTTGCCTCAAGAGCGGGCTTGGTATATAGTTATAGTATGGCAAGTCGGTAATATTTAAGGTTAAGCTTATGGAAACATTTGAAATTATCGGTGGGAAAAAGCTCTCAGGAAAAATTTCAGTCAATGGCTCAAAAAATGCCACCGTGGCTCTTTTGGCGACGGCGATGATAAACAAAGGAAAAACTACTCTAAGAAATGTTCCTCAAATTGAGGAGGTCAACCGTTGGGTTGAGATTTTGGAAAGTATCGGAATCGAGGTGTTGCGCAAGGGAAAAACAATAACTTTGAATCCACCGAAAAATTTAAAAATAGAAAAGATAAATCGAGAGGCAGCGCAGAAAACCAGAAGCGCAATTATGCTCATTAGCAGTTTGATTGGGAGGTCAAAAAAATATTTCATTCCTCAGGCTGGCGGGTGTAAATTGGGAGAAAGGACGATCCGACCGCACCTTTTTGCTTTGGAAAAATTTGGTATCATAATTAAACCAGTAGCAGATGGCTTTGAGATTAATAGTCAGGAGTTCAAACCTGCCAAAAAAGTTGTACTCTATGAATCGGGGGATACTGTGACGGAAACCGCTTTGATTGCGGCCGCCCAAAGTCCGGAAAAAACAATTATAAAAATGGCGACGGCTAACTATATGGTGCAAGACGTCTGTTTTTTCCTGCAAAAATTAGGCGTTAAAATCGAGGGAGTTGGAACTGGAACGCTGGAAGTTATGGGTCTTTCTGAAATAAATAAAGATGTTGTCTATGAAATCAGTGAAGATCCGATTGAAGCGATGTTTTTTATTTCAGCAGCGATTGTCACTAAGAGCAAATTGGTTATCGAAAGATGCCCAATTGAATTTTTAGAACTGGAACTTTTGAAGCTAGAAAAGATGGGGCAAAAATATACGATTCTCAAGTCCTATAAAGCCAAAAACGAAAAAACGAATTTAATTGATTTGGAGATATCGCCGTCAAAACTAAAAGCGCCTGAGGACAAATTGCACGGATTGCCTTTTCCAGGAATTAATATGGACAACCTTCCTTTTTTTGTGCCAATCGTCTCCGTGGCGGAAGGGAGGACATTGATCCATGATTGGTCTTACGAAAACAGAGCGATCTATTTTGTGGATCTTAATCGGCTTGGGGCAAAAATTTCCCTTTTGGATCCGCACCGAGCTTATGTCGAAGGACCGATCAATTTTAGGGCAGCTGAAATGATGAGTCCGCCAGCACTCAGGCCGGCAGCAATTATTTTAGTGGCAATGTTGGCTGCCCCAGGAAAGTCACTCTTACATGATGTCTATTCAATCAATCGGGGTTATGAAAATTTAGAAGAACGATTGCAATCGATTGGGGCGGATATTCGAAGAGTAAAAGAATAAAACTAAGCCAAATGAATAAAACGGAATTAAAATCAGGAAAAAATTATATTGGAGTAGGCGGAGGAGTCTTGATTTTTAATGCTAAAAAAGAAGTGCTTTTGATGAAGCGGGGAAAGAATTCCAAAAACGAAGTTGGTTGTTGGAATAAATTAGGTGGAGAGGTGGAATATGGCGAAAAAGTGATTGATATGATAAAGCGTGAAACGAAAGAAGAAGCAGGAATCACAATCAAAATTTGGGGCTATCTTCCACACAGTGATCACATCATCAAAAAGGATAAACAGCATTGGGTGGGTTTCAATTATCTGGCTGATGTGGAAAAGGGAACAGCGAGAAATATGGAACCGGATAAATTTGACGACGTGCAGTGGTTTGCTCTTGAAAAGCTGCCGAAAAAATTAGCTCAGCCAACCAGAGAATCGGTGAAGAATTATTTAGCTGGAAAATATATTAAGTTGAAATAAGGAAAATTGTATGCTTGTACGAAAAATCGGAATCGATCTTGGCACCGCTAATGTTTTAGTTTTTGTTCCCGGGAAGGGGATTGTTTCTAATGAACCATCGGTGGTGGCGATTTCGCTGTTGGAGAATAAGGTTCTGGCGATTGGAAATGAAGCCAAGGAGATGCTCGGGCGGACGCCTGATACGATTGTCGCGAGTCGGCCAATGAAAGATGGCGTAATCGCCGACTACAAAATCACTGAAGCGATGCTCAAGTATTTTATCAACAAAGTCAGCGGTCGGTTCCGACTTGTTCGTCCGGAAGTGATGGTTTCCATCCCGGCCGGAGTAACTTCGACGGAACGGCGAGCTGTGATTGATGCAACCATTCGCGCCGGAGCCAAAATGGCCTATGTGGTGAAAGAGCCGATTTTAGCGGCGATCGGGGCGGGAATTCCCATTAACAATGCGGCCGGGAATATGATTATTGACATCGGTGGTGGAACATCAGAAGTGGCGGTAGTTTCTTTGGGAGGAGTGGTTTCAGCCCACAGCGCGCGCGTCGGCGGCAATCGGATCGACCAAGCGATTGCGGACTATATCAAGCGAAAATACAGCCTTTCCATCGGGGACAGAACAGCGGAAGAGGTAAAAATTAAAATTGGTTCCGCGCTTCCGCAAGTCAAAGAAGATTATATGGATGTGCGGGGACGCGACCTCACCGGCGGACTGCCACGGACAGTACGTGTGTCTTCTAATGAAGTGACGGAAGCGATCCAAGATGAACTGAGAGAAGTGATCAATGCGATCAAAAAAGTGTTGCAAGAAACTCCACCGGAACTGGCAGCGGATATTATGGACAAAGGGATGGTGCTCTCCGGGGGCGGAGCGCTTTTGCGCAATCTTGATCAGCTGATCACTAAAACGATCGGGGTGCCTTGCTATGTGGCGGATGACGCGCTGTATTGCGTGATCAAAGGTATTGGGATCGCACTGGAAAATCTGGATATGTATAAGCGGACAATGATGCTTAGTAAATAGTATTCCTTCTCGCCCTTAGGGATAGCCTGCCTGCCGGTAGGCAGGGATGTCACGAGTACGTGACAGGTGAGGGCAAGGGTAATTGCTAAAAAATAAAAATGCTCCACGTAGGAAAGTAATAACTTTATCAAAAGCCCTTTCTCTCATCCCCGCCGCGGCGGGGCCACCTTCTCCCGGAGGGAGAAGGGGATATAAATATTACCAAAAATAAATTTATAAAATTATAAAATCATGAAAATCGGCATCGATGGCTCACGGGCTTTTTTATTGCAAAGAACGGGAATTGAGGAATATTCCTATCAAGTGATCAGGCAGTTGCGAGACAGATTGAAAGAACATCAAGTCGTTTTATATCTGCGCAGCTACCAAGAGGTGGATTTTTCGTTACCTTCTAATTGGCAGATCAAAAAAATCCATTGTCCGCGGCTATGGACTCAGATCGGGCTCTCGCTGGAAATGTTTTTTCATCCGATTGACGTCCTGTTTATCCCGGCGCATACGGCTCCGCTGATCCATCCGAAAAAAACCATCGTAACCATCCATGGTCTAGAATATGAGATTATGCCGGAAGCATATTCTTTTTTTGAACGGCTATATATGCGCTATTCGATCAAGAATTCTTGCCGCTGGGCGAAAAAAATCATCAGTGTTTCCAAGAACACTAAGCGCGATCTGATGAATCTCTATGAAGTTCCGGAGGAAAAGATCAATATTGTCTATGAAGGCTATGAAGATAGGACCGGTGAGTTGAATCTGGAAAATGATCAGGAAGAAAAAAAATTGCAACCTTATCTATTATTTATCGGGCGCCTAGAAAAGCGTAAAAATATCACAGGAATCATTGAGGCATATGATCTGTTCAAAAAGCAGACTGGCGCAAAACACAAATTAGTCTTGGGAGGAAAGTTTAGCTATGGCGAAGAGGAGATTAAAAAACGAATCGCAGAGTCGGAATATAAAACGGACATTATTATTACTGGTTTTGTAAAAGACGCGCGGAAATGGCAGTTGTTCAAAAACGCCGAGGTATTTCTATTTCCGACGCTCTATGAAGGCTTTGGGTTGCCTGTGCTGGAAGCACAAAGCCAGGGTGTACCGGTCATCACTTCCAATTCTTCCTCATTGCCGGAAGTGGCTGATGGCAGTGCTTTTTTGGTCGATCCAGCGGAGCCAAAAATGATTGCTGACGCTATCACAACATTGGTCCAGAATGAAAAAATGGCCAAAGAAATGGTCAGAAAAGGCTACGAAAACATCAAACGCTTCAGCTGGAAAAACTGCGCAGATCTGATTGCGACGGTTTTGACAGAGTAAAAAAGTGTCGTCCTGAGCGAAGTCCATACTCGGACGCAGTCGAAGGATCTACTTTTTGTTATTTGGGGATTACTTTATGTTTGTAAAACTTAAATTATCGAACGCAGATCCTTCGACAAGCTCAGGATGACATTTATTTATTACTATTGACAACTAAAATGGGGTGTTGTAGGATTTGAATATTGACAACCAGGAAAGGAGGGAGTTTATGCGCCAGCAGGTAGAACACTGAGCAGGTCTCAGTTATTGGTTGGGGCGGAGCTTGTGACAAAATAAGTCGCAACTCTTATCATAGTACTTTTTCACAGCGAGGATTAGGCCTCGCACACAAAACGCATTGCCCCGTCGGAATATTCCCGCGCCACTTGATGGGCGGGCATGTTGCGGGGAAACCTTCGGCGCCGGACTGTGTGCCGTAGCCGATCCCTTTTGACCGTTGAGCCGGAAGCGTGCTCGCGCCAGTATCGATGTGCTGGTGTTGGTATGTTTCCAAAGGAGGTCTGTTATGATTTTTAACAAAGGTTCCAGTGTGGGAGCTTCCCGCACCCTGCAGATCACGTTTGCCGCTATGGACGTGCTCCCCGCGGCGGGAGCAAAAAAAATGGTGAAGAATCCGGCGCAGTGCAGCTCAATTTCCGCGAACGCGTCCTAATATCTCGTACAGGGCCATAGGAATTTTTTTGAGCTGAGTAGCGAACACCCCCGCTTAAAAGTAGCTTGCATTGTCAAGCAACTTACTTAAGCGGGGTAACTTATTTTATAGACCCAAAAAGGTCTTTTTTTGTTGTTTGAGTGCAAAATATGGGGGTTTGTGGTAAAATTAGAATTACTGAAACCCACCTCACCCTACCCTCTCCTTAGTAAGGAGAGGGGACTGAATGCGGTGCAACTCTAGTTTGGGGAAAAATGTTGAAGAAAACCCTTCTCCTTACCAAGGAGAAGGTGGCCGGAGGCCGGATGAGGTGGATTTATTAGATAAATAAATATTCGTACATTCGTATAAATTCGTAATTCGTAGAGAATGCTTATGACCGAAACAAAAAACCTCAAAATTGCCATCGTCCATGATTTCTTGGTGGAATTTGGCGGAGCGGAACGAGTTTTGAAATCTATTGCGGAAATATTTCCTTCGGCGCCAATCTATACCTTGTTCGCAGAAAGAGAAAATTTCCCCCAGTGGCTCAAAGAGAAAAAAGTGGAAACTTCTTTTTTGCAAAAACTGCCAAAGTTTTTGCTTCGCCGGAAAAAATGGTTGCTGTTGTTTTTGCCGGTGGCGCCGGAAACTTTCAATCTGCGCGACTTTGATTTGGTCATTTCCAGTTCCGGTGCGTGGTCCAAGGGCATTGTGACGCGTCTGGACACGATTCACGTGGCCTATCTCCACAGCCCGATGCGCTTTGTCTGGGATATGAATGGGGAATATTTACGCCAGCAGAAAAAGAACCGAGCGGTCAATTTTTTTACACGTTTCATCTTGAACTACATCCGGATGTGGGATTTTGCCGCCGCCGACCGACCGGAATTTTTGATTGCCAATTCGCACTATACCAAAGAACGGATTAAGAAATATTATAACCGGGAAGCTAGTGTAATCTATCCACCAGTTTCCATTAACACAACTAGCGAAACTGAGGCGAAAGAAAAAAAATATTTTCTGGTTGTGTCGCGTCTTTCGGCTTATAAAAAAGTTGACGCAATAATCGAAGCGTTTAATAAACTGGAATTGCCACTGGTGATAGTTGGGACGGGCGATCAGGAAAAATATTTAAAATCGATTGCAGGAAAGAATATCAAATTTCTCGGTTTTCAGCCGGATGAAAAATTGCCCAAGATTTATGCCGGCGCACGGGCGTTTGTTTTTTCCGCATTGGATGATTTTGGGATCGCCCCAGTGGAGGCGATGTTATGTGGTGTGCCGGTATTGGCGCTTAGAAAGGGCGGAATAAGAGAGATTGTCCAAGAGGGAAAAACTGGAGAATTTTTCGACTCGGCAACCCCAGAATTGATTGCCGATTGCGTGCGCCGTTTTCGGGAAAATGAAGTTAGCTATGACAGGGAAATAATTAAGGCAAGCGCGCAAAAGTTTAGCGAGGAGCGGTTCAAAAGGGAATTGAGCGAGTTTATCGAAAGCAAAATTGGCTAGGTTTAGCTTTTGTGTCATCCCCGCGAAGGCGGGGATCCAGGTGCCTCAGGCTTGGTATATGGAAAAACGAGCCATTGGACGTGGAGCTAACTGAAACATAAAGCAAGAAGATTTATAATTCGATTTTCCAGAATTTAAAACTAGTGGAACCTGGATTCCCGCCTTCGCGGGAATGACACGGATTAAGTATTTATGCCAATCATTGGTAACAAAAAAATAATCGAATCATTGGAGCGGGCACTTGAGAAAAAAAATCTGGCGCAGAGCTATCTTTTTTGTGGGCCGGAAGGTCTGGGGAAGTTTTTGGTGGCCAGGCAATTGGCGGAAAAATTGACCGGTGGAGCGGGGGATGTGGTAAATCAGAATCTTTTGGTCATTGAGCCGGAAGTAGAAGAAAAAGACGGAGTCATCAAGGAAAAAGAGATAAAGCTGGAGGCAATCAAGGAATTGCAGAAAAAATTCAGTCTGACTGCTGCTTTTCAGAATTATCGGGTAGCAATTATCCGTAGCGCCCAGAAGCTGAATCTATCGGCACAGAACGCGCTTTTGAAAATTCTTGAAGAACCGCCCGCGCATACGATAATCATCCTTGTGGTGGAAGACGAAAGGAAATTATTGCCGACAATCATCTCGCGGTGCCAGATTAAACGGTTTAAGCTTTTGTCTGATGAGGAATTGGGTGAGTTGTTTTCATCTGATCTTTCCAATAAGGACGAACTGATTTTTTGGTCGCTGGGGCGGCCTGGTTTTGCGAAAGATTTTTTGCGTGACATTAAAAAACTAGAAGAGCGACGAGGAATCGTCCAAGAACTGCGTGACATATTTTCCGCTTCTGGCAACGATAAATTATTTCTTGCGGAAGCTTTGAGTAAGAACACCCCGGCGCTTTTGGAAAAAATGGATTTCTGGATTATCCTTCTTCGCAGTGCGGTCCTGGGGCAAAAGAACTTTCTGTCCATCGACCCCGAAAAAGCACTGAAGCTAATCGACAAAATAGAAGAGAGTGAGAAAATAATTAAAAATACCAATTCCAATGTGCGTCTGGTGGTAGAAAATCTAATCCTAGTTTTTTAGCTTTTCATGATTAGTATAATTAACAAAAAAAAGAGCAGACAAGAAACTGTTCTGCAACGAGGGAAGTCGAAATCATCCGGTCGGTGGCTGTATCATCTGGCAGCGTTTTTTTTCTTGGCAACCTTGATCCACGCCTTGTTTTTTGCGGATTTTTTGAATATTACGGAAATTAAGATAAGCGGATTGGATAAATTGGATGAGACTTCGGTCAGGAGGGTGGTCGATGACAAGTTGAGCGGAAAATACCTGGGCTTGGTGGAAAAAAATAATTTGATCCTGTTTTCAAAGAAAAATATCTCAAAAGAATTGATGGGAAAATTTAAGCGCATAGAGAGCGTTATGATCGAGAAAAAATTTCCTGATGAGATTAATATAGCTGTCAAAGAAAGAATCTTTACTATGCTACTGTGCAGTTCGGAAAAATGCTATGTCATAAACGAAAGAGGTGAGGCTTATCCGGCTGATAATTTTGACCAGGAGGAGTTGGCCAGTGAAAATCTGATTACGCTTATTGATACGGGCAATGCACAAGTCAGCGTGAATGACAATCCTTTGGAAGATAGCTTTTATCAATTCATATTGGATCTGGGTAGCGGGGTGTCTAAAGAGTCGGGAATAATACTAAAGCGTCAATATGAAACTCCGAGCCGGATGTCAGGGGACCTCAAGGTAGAAACAGAAGAAGGTTGGAAGATCTATTTCAGCGAGAGCGTCGGGATAGAAAAGGAACTATTGATGCTGATGACTGTTTTGGAGCATAAGATTGAAAAAGAGCAAAGAAGCCAGCTGGAATATATCGATCTGCGCATCGATAATAAAGTGTTCTATAAATTCAAAGATGGGGTTGAGCAGACGCAAGAGGCCGAAGCCAATCCTACTTCGGAGGAGAAGAAAGACGATAAGAAAGGAGAGAAGAAAAAGAAAGACTAATTTAGATTTTTCAAATCATCCGGGCTGACATAATAGATGAGGATAGAAGTGCCGACTTGATAGACGGGTTGCAATTTTTGGGTCCAGCGATAACTATCCTGGTCCTTTTTTGTTTTGTCATAGATACTGCCTTCGAGAAAATTAGTCGAAATGGCGTACCAGCCGGCTTCCAGCGGGCGCTTGGAGTCATACCACATCACATATTGATCTTTGATGTAATATTTAATATCCGCTCCGCCAAAATAGTCGACGCGGATTTTGTCAATCGGAATTCCGGGTGTTGGAAATGGCATGGCGATCGAATAGCAATTTGATGGGCAACCGACTTTTTGGTTAGGATCGCATAAAACTTGTGCGCAAGAATTATAATCATTGATCCAAATCCGCAGCCTTTTCAGGTCCTGCCCCCAATCAGCATTGGAATCAGTTACGAAGTGGTAGCCGTTTTTTGGTCCGCCGGCGATCTGGTTGAAGTAGGACATATAGAATGGGTAGGCGGTGACGGTTTCGATGATGAGTAACGCAGAAAAAACAAACACAGTCGAGAGGGAAACTATTTTTCCGGAAGCGGTCGGTCTTTTTTGGCAAAAATCAATCAATACTTTGGCGGTTAGGATATAGACGAAAGGCAAGACAGGAAAGAGGTGGCGAAAGCCGATATTGAGATTACCGGTGATGCTGATGTATGTATAGAGCAGGATAAAGAAGAACATCGCCAGAAGGTCAATGTTGTGGCGCAGATAATCGCGAAAAGCCGTGAGCCAGGGCAAATTTTCGGCGGATTTCTTGAAGCGTCCGATGAGGGCTTTGAGATTGTTCCAAAAAGCGATCAGGAGAGCGGAAAGCATCATAATGAGCATAATGAGTGGTTCTTTGAGAGCGAAAACTGTAGGGAAATAGGCAGGAAAAGCAGTGCCGGAAACTTGGCCCATAAAGTAGGCACCGTTGCCACCGGAAACTCTCTTGAAGACCATGGCGATGCCGAGGAAATAGGCCGAGAGCGGGCGAGAAAGTGTGTTCTGATTGAGTGCTAATAGAACTTTGTTAGTATAGATATTCTTGATATTGATATCGGTCGGGCTGAAATAATAATTGATCGTTTCGGCTAATTTTTCTTCCGGTATTTTATAGGTATTAAAAGCATAAAATAGCCAAACGATAAGAAGGGAAAAAGCAACAGCGATGAGGCTTTTGCCTAAGTATTCTCCCAGTTTTTTTAATTTGAAAAAGGCGGGATGTTTTTCGAAAGCATCAAATTTTTTCGTCAGCGGATAGATAATGGCTACTAGTCCAAAAATCGGAAAAAGCATGATGGAGGAGAATTTTGTCAACTGGACTATAGCCAAGAAAAAACCGCCAATCGTAACATTTTTCCAAGTCGGTTCTTTGATGAATTTCAAGAAGTAGTAGAAAGAAATCATCATAAATCCAGCAATGCCCAAGTCAGTCGTGACGAAGTGGTTATGGCCCAAAATATTGGGGTCAAAGGCATAGAGCGTGAGTGCCAAAAGTCCGCCCAATGTTCCGGAGAGTTCCTTGCCCCATTTGAAAATGAACAGGCCGAAGAGGAGGGATAATAACACGATCGGGATGCGTGACCAAAATATGATCAGATCGGGATTATTGCCTTCTTGCCAAAACAGATTATGACCAGCTTCCCATTGTCCATTGATGTCGGTGGTCCAGAATTTCTGGGTCGTGTCGAATTTCAGATGCATAAACAGAAGCGGTACGGCCGCGAGGTCTTTCAAAAGTGGTGGGTGCTCCGGATTGAGGCGCATATCATGCATCGTTAGATAAGAATAGCCGGCGGGGATGTGGGCGTCTTCATCAAAGATAGCTGTGTCCCACCAGGCATTGAGCACGGAGACGATAAATATGAAGGCAAGAATCAGTCCCACGATTAGTTTGTAATTTTTTTCCAGGAATTTTTGCATTTTGTTTGTGTTAAAAAATTATTCCATCGTGTAATAGCTCAGTCCATAGGAATCCTTGGTTTCTTTTAGCTCAAGTGTGGGGAATTTGTTTTCCAAATAATTGATTGCGTCATCATTTTTGTCGGTGAGGATGATGATAAAATCGTCAGATTTTGGTTCCAAATATTCGATCTGTCCGGAATAGACGAATTCCAAATTGGGCATATCCTGGTTGAAAAGCATGATTGGGATCCTTTGCATGCTTTCCGCCACGACAAATTTTTCTTTTTTGGTCGGTAAGGTTTTGAGATAATCCGATACGTCCATCAAGACATTCTCAAAAGAACGGGCCGTTTCTGGTTGTGAAGCCCAAAAGATATGATATTTGATGCTGTTGAAGAGTCCAATGAAAAGCAATAGTGAAATGATGATAAAGGTTGAGATTCCGCGGAAAAGCCAGGAATATTTTTTGGTGTGTTCAATAAGGTAATCGATTGTGATGGCAGAAAAGATGAAAACGACAGGGAGGGTGCCGATGGAGCGCAGTGCATGGGGCAAGCCCTCGGCGGTCATAAACTCCGGCGCAAGCATGATGAAAAACCAGGAAATTAAGAACATATAGAGATTCATTTTTTCACCGCGTTCTTTTTTAAATACGCGCTTGATAAGCAGGTGAAATAAACGGATGAGGGAATAAATAAAGCCGAAGAGAAAAGCGATGCCCGAAACTAGATCCAAGATTGGATAGGGGGGGTAGTTGTGGCGCCAATTTTGGTCGCCCCAAAAATTATACTTTACCAGACTCAAGGAAAGGCTGCGTAAAAAAGCTTGTAGGGGGTGGTCATTATTCATTTCCGGAGAAAGCACAGAGATAGAGGCGCTGCGTGACTCAAGATATTCGGGATGGATGTAGAAAGTATAAAGGATCGGAGCGGCAGAAATCATTGTAAGGGCGATGAAAATCAAAATCTGTTTCCAATAATTTTTTAAAAAACTTTTACGGGAAAGCAAAAAGCTCACAAGCATTACAATGAGGATGGCTGGTGCGATACGGAAAGCGATGTAGGTATGAAGGCCGATGCCGAAAACCAGTCCACCCAGAGCAAAATCCCACCATTTTTTCGTGCGCAGACCTTTAAAAAGAAAATAGAAAGCAAAAACCAAAACTAGTGGAAGCATATTTGCCCGGAAAGAAATACGGGAAAAATTGATCGCCCAATAGGACACAGCCACCAAATAGCTGGCGATAAGAGCGATACGCTCTTTTCTTTCTGCTGAAAAGAAGGGCGCGAAGAGTTCTTTGGTGAGTAGATAAGTGCCAAGGATGGTTAGTGTGCCACAGATAATCGCTGGCAGTATAAGGGACATCACACTGATGCCGAAAAGTTTGAAACAAAGCGCGACCAGATTCATAAATAGTCCCTCTCGGCCATTGTTGGCGGTGTAGAACATTTCATAGTGGCCGGAATTGTTAGCATTAACTGCGTCGATGCCATTGACGGCTTCGTCTGGATAGACGCCGGGCGGAGTGTGGTTGATATTATAAAAACGCAAAAAGAATCCCAGCGCGACGATCGCAAAAAGCATAACATAGATCCCGATCTTTTTTTTGTCCATTATTTTTGGCAAGCCAGAGTTAAAAATTAAAAAAACTTTTTACTTATTATGCCGTAAACTTAGTATAGCATATTTTCAAAGTTATCCACAGCGAAGTGATTTTTTTTTGGTAGCGGGAAATGTTTTTTTGGTGTATAATTTAGGCAAGTAAAAAATAAAATTTAATCATGGCGGAGAAGTCTGATCCAAATCAAATAAAGGGAAATACTGCAGAATTGGGTGATGAATATTTGCGCAAACGTGTGGAAGCTTTCGGATATATGGATAGGGCTAAAAATTCCCTGTCTTGTTTACGCATAGATGAAAAAGAAGCTTCTCAGGTAAGTAAGTGGAATGAATTGAAACGTAAAACTAAGGAGATCAGTCTAGAATATTCTGGAACGAAAGAAAGTCGGACAAAGCTTAGTGAGGTGCTTGAAAAGGCGAGAAAGTTGGATGCAGAGGTGGCAGAATTTTGTAAATATGTATCAGATTGGGAGAGTCGCACTGAGGAGGAAAAAATAAACGCAAAAAACGTAAAAATTAGCAGAAAAAAAATAGTTGGCAGAAAAAGTGTTGAAGGAAAAAAATCTAAGCAAAATGAAAAGACTAGCGGTAGAGAAATGATTAATAATGTAAAAGAAACTAGCCCCGATCAAGATCCAGACGTTGCAGTTGCTGGTGAAAGTGCAGCTGAGCAAAAAGACACAGATCCGACCAGAGCAACGGCGAGGCACACGATTCGAAAATTCGAAGATTTACCAGAGAGTTCCGGTCGCACTTATGACGAACTGAATGCGAAAACAGAGGAAGAAAGAATTGAAAATTTTAAAAGAATTTCTCGTGAGCTGTGGAGCGAATTTACGGTGCATGGGCTTATTAGGTTTGATGAGAAAACTGGTCAAATATATGTAGAAAAAAGATCTGACTTAGACGGTGAGAGCTTTCTGAAAATTTTAGAGTTAGCTGGAATGTCTGTGGATAGGAGCAAAGTGAACTTTGTGGCGCCAGGAGAAGCTTCTGATAGTGGACTTATTGGTGATACTTCAGGAAAACATGGTGTGATTGCCGAAGAAAAGGGTAAGCGCGTTACTTATGATCATCATAGCAAAGAATCAACGCGTGACACGTCAGCTACAAAATTCCTCTATAAAGCGTTAGTCAAATTAAAATTTTTCGATGATGACCAAAAAGCCTATTTAGATAATTATGTTAAATTTGTTACTAAATTTGACAATCTCAATTTTACACCTGAAGAAGAGGGGGAGATTTATGCAAATTATCATAAAAACCTCTATGGTTTAGCTTCAAAAATGAGCGTAGAGGATGTTTTGGAGTTGATAAAAAAAGGCACAAATCCAAATAAAAGCCTTCAGATGGATTATTTGAAAAGCCACACCTTTATCAATCCTAAGGATGGGAAAGCGAAAACTCTGGCTGAATTTAGCCATCGCCTAAAGGAGCAAAAAGACAATGGAGAAAAAGAGATTCCAAAACTGGGCAAGCGTGGTTTTGTGGTTGATACGGGAGATGATCGTTTTGGAAAAGTATTGATTGATACCATGAAGAAGTCCGGTAAGATGCAATGGCAGAATAAAATAAGCGGGGATAATGTAACAAAACAGCTAACGGCTTTTCAGGGAGGATATGGAGCGTTGATTACTTGGTCACCACAAGAAAATAAATTCTATGTTTCCACTAGACGCGAGATGAATGATGAGTCTATTCCGGGAGGATTTTCCCAGGGCATAAATGTGCGTGGACACTTACTGACTAACGGCGGGGGGAATGGTGAACCAGTAAATCCTAGATTCTTGCAAGAAATTTTAGGCAAACTAGCTGGTAGAGAAAATTTTCAGATCGAAGGAGCATTGAAAAAAGCAATAGAATTGGATGAAAAGAGTAAGGAGTTGCTGGATCTTTTTGATAGGAATAATTTGACGGAAAATGATTTGCGCAAAACCGCAGGAGAAATGGGAGTTTTGCTTAAGGATTTGCTGGAAGCGATGTTTAGTCAGAGAGATAAGCTCAATAGAGCGCTCGAAAAAAGGATAAAAAAATTACCCCCAAAACCCGCTCCAAACAGAGACCGTATCGCCATTGATTTTTTGCTAGAATGCCAAAAAAACGTGAAAGAAACGAAAGAGAACAAAATAATTATTGAAGCAGAAAAGCAAGAATTTTCTGAAAAAGAACTGAAATTCATGGCGGAATATGAAAAAGATGCCAGGTATATGCTAAAATTCATCACAGGAATAGACTATGTTGGACGATGTGGCTATAAAAAAGAGGCAGTTGCTGGTGCAATCATAACGGAAACTGAACGGTATTGGAAATTATTCGAGCAGGAAATGCTAGAAGAAGGTTGCTTTAAAGATTCCAAAAGAGTGGGACAGGTAATTGAAAAAATCAGAAGCAGTCTTGGAAGTGCACCCAAGCAGTTGGAAAAAAAATTAAAGGACGATGCGGTTTTTCCTGTCGCCGAAACATCCTCGGAGGCTATTCCCGATGGACGCATCCCAGAGCAAATATTTGACATCAAAAATAAGGAACAGCAGATCGAAATGATCAAAGAAGGTAAAGTGTATTATGCGGAACTGCTGGGTCGAGAAAAAAATTTGGAAACAGCTTTTGCTGAATTCGAAAAAAACAATCAGGAACTTCTGGAGGGCTACAAGGATAAAGATGTCTTGCTGAAGGTCAATTTTGTTGATCCTGATAGTCCTCAGGCTTGCACTGCCCCTGAAACCGTAAAAAAAATTATCGAGATGATAGGCAAGTATAGACCGAAAAAGATTTATGTCGGCGATATTCCTTCTACGATGGGGAAAAAAGGAAGAAATTGGGATGATTTGCAAAAGATCTATAGAAGCAAATTGGGATATGATTTTGGCTCTACCGCTGAGCTGATTAATCTGGAAGAGTTGGAAAATGAAACCATTGAAGCAGGAGGTAAAAGTTTTCAAACAAAGAAGCTGGATGGGTTTGGAGGGATAATTAATATTTCTCGACCAAAGATGCATGGGGAGTTTGGTTTTACGGGGTGCACTAAGAATCTGATGGGATTCATGACGCAGGATTCTAGAGACAGTAGTATTCATATGTATAAAGATAAATATGACGCAAAAGAGTCGAATGCAAGACTGAGTAATTTCTCTGAGGCGATGTTGAAAAATCGTCCAGATATGATCAATATTACTGACGGAACTGATTTCGTTGTTGGTCATGAGCATCTGGGAATACCAAAAAAGACCGATTTTGCTCTGGTGAGTCGCGATCCTTTTAATTCTGACTATGAGATGCTGAAGCTTTTGGGCCTAAATAGGGCTAGAGTGTCATATCTTGAGAATGAAACATTTGCTACGGTCGATGGAAAATTAAAGGGTTTGATGAAAAGGAGTAAATTATATCCTTCCGAACTGGAAGAGAAAATAATGCCATATTTAAATGCGGATGGGAAAGAGAGTGCCATAGCCGTGATCAATGATCCAGAATTTTTAAACAGTCCGGAAACAAAAGAAATATATGTTGATACTGTAATGAAAATATATAAAGCTCAATTTGATATTAGTTATCCGGAAAACAGACAATGCTTGAATGCAATGGGCGCGTATTTTTCAGGAAAAACTTTTGATGATGTTTTTACGAGCGAAGTGTTTAAGAAAAATAGTCCATATAATAATAGTAATTTTCCCGAATTTGAAAAAATGGCTATCCAGTGGGTAAATAATCAAAATATTTAATCATTTAATCATATTTAAAATGAAACTTGAAAATCCTTCCGCAATAGTAGACGCGGAGATGCAAAAACAAAAAAAAAGAAGAGAAAAGAGATTGGAAAAAATCAGTAACTCTAGTGCTGAAAATCTTTCCGCCGAAGACCTTGAGCTGAGAAAAAAGGAAATTTATCAAGAAGGTGATGCGTATGTTGAGAATAATGTGGGCGAAGGGCAGTTTGAGTATCGCGTAACGCCAGAATCGAGGACGAGCGTATCGGAAAAAAAACTCACTGATGACGAGTATGGTGAATTACAAGCAAGCTTTATTGATAAGCTGCCTTCAAGTGAAGCGGGAACATCAAGCAAAAAAAAGATTGATATCGAAGAAGTCGGTGTAGTTGGTAAAATTGCAGATAATCCAAAACAGGCGGACGAAATAGAAACATGGGAAACGCTTAAAAGAAAAAAAGAGGCAGCTGTTTTGGGCGGGGCGGTTCAAGAGCGGGAGAAAAAAACGATGGGCAGAGTATTTGGCGAGAAGAAGACACCGGAAGTCGCAGGAACCAACGAAAAGCATAAGGATCGAGCAGCGGCGGGGGGTAGGGTGTTTGGAGAAAATAAAGACGCTTTTGTTATGGGACATGCCGAGGAAACTGAAAAAACAGAAGCGATGACGGAGCAAGAGAAACAATTAGAATTGCTTCAATCCTTGGTGGCGGAAAAAAGAAAGGCTTATGCAACGGCCGATTATAATTCAGAAACGCTCTTTTCTAAAATTAAGGGTGTATTGGGATTAAAAAATGAGCAAATGCCGACGAATGCCAAAGATAATTTTGCCTTTCAACAGTATCAAGGGGCATTAAATGAGTTGCGAAACCTGCAAATTCAAATGATGCGGGATAAATATGCCAACATTGATGCCTTACCACCGGAAGAAAAGGCCGCTAGGATAACGGAAATGAAAAAAGAGATGGGTGATATGGCCACCTATTTTGGCGTTTGTGAAAAGCTTGATTTAGCGGGAGCACGGACGGACGCGCGGACGGAGGCGTGGTCGGAAACTAAGATGGGTAGGCTGGGGAAGGGGGCGCTAGACTGGAGTGCTAAGCGGATTAATGATTACCGCACAATGGATCGAAAGAAAAAAATAGCTATTTCAATCGTCCTTCTTTCCCTGGGAGGTGTCGGCGCATTTTCTGGATCCGTTGGAGTTATATCAGCCGTGGCAGTTTCTAAAGGAATTCAGAGGTGGCTTGGTGGAGCAGCGCTTGGTGCCGGAATAGCTACGAGTCTAGAATCGCGGTCAAGAACTAAAGTCAATCAAAAAGCGGAAAAAAACAGAGGGGCTATTTTGGAAAATTCGGAAGCCAGTTGGCAAGAACAGCTTCAGGCACTCAACGAATATTGTGGTAACGAGATGAGGGGTTTTCATGAGAGTTTGCAGGATGAAAAGTATGGTGCAACGAGAAGGAAGTTGCTTGGGGCTGGCGTGAGTGTTTTTGTGGGTTCAGGAGCGGCTGCGACTCTTTTGCGAGAGGGTTTTAGTTGGGTTGGTCACACTGAGACTTTTGGGAAAGTAAAAGATGTTGCGACCGATCTGTGGAAAAGTTCGGGAGTTGGTGGAATTGTTGGCGCTGGAATTGAGAGTATAAAAGCGCATAATCCTTTTGGCTCATCCGGTGGGACTAGTGCTAGTGAGCACGGACTAAGAGATACACCAGCTTCGAAGCTTGGTTCATCGGCCAATGGGATGGAAGAGAAGTTTGGAATGGATGAAAAATTTGGACCAAAAGGAGCTCCTAGTTCTTCAGTCGAAAATGGATTAAAGAATCATCCGTCATCAAAATTAGCATCAAAAATAGGGGGTATGTATGATGAGATGGCTGATAAGGTTAAGGGTGCTGCGAATAAGTTTGAAAAAGATTATCTTCAGGGTACTTCAACACCTGACAAGGCTCCATTACATCCAACTGAAGCTCCGGCCCATGCAGGCGCGTCTGATGGTGATAGATTTCATAATGCTGAAGCGGGAGAACCAACTCCAAGCCATGAATTTTTTGATAGTGGTGATGTTAAAATTCCAAAAGGTTCTAGTATTGAGCGAGAGATTATCAAAAGAATGCAAGAATTAAAAATCCCCAAACCCGAGGCAGGAAAATATGCACACAGAATGGTGCTTAGATTTATTGAGGAGAGTCATGGTCAAACTACTCTTGAAAAATTAAATCTCGTTAAACCAGGAGAAGTTATCAGATTTAGTATCGATCCAAACAATCTGGATAATAGTAACATTGCAAATTTCAGAGGCATTGCTGGTCCGCAAGTTGACATTTCGCACGCTGGAGGAGTAGCGTTGAATGATGCTAGAATGGATTCGATAACTGCCCAGATGGAAAATGAAGCAAGGGAGAGAGAGTTTAATAATCATATTGTAGGCAGCGAAGGTCGCGCGGCAGCAGTAGACGCGAAAATAAGCGCGGCAGCAACGCAGGAGGAAATCAGTCGAGGATATAACAGCGAAATAATGGGTGAGCATACTATGAATAGGGCAACGGAAAATGTTTCGCCTGGCAATCTCGAAAGCATCGAAAGTAATCTTAGGGACGGTGCGAGAGGCGCAGGAAACAGTGCGGCTGACTTTGCTGACATAGAAAGTCAATACGAAAATGTCAATAGCCCGCAACTAGGCAAGGATAACTCAGTCGCTGATTTTTCTTCTATGGAAAGTCATCCCAACAACATACCGGACCACAGGGATGTGTCTCCTGCCAGTCTTGATAGTATCGAAAGTGATCTTGCTAGTGATGATGTGGCAAAGTTTTCCAAGTTAGAAAGTCAAATCAGTGATCGGCTTGATGCACAAGGAATCGAAATGCCCCTAACTGAAAAGTTGAACATTGAAAAAATAGCCAGCATATTCGACAGTCATGTAGGTGGGGGCAATGATCTTGCTAACCAAATTGTGGAAGCGCGAAATCTGACCGGGGAAGACTTTAATGAGGCTTATCGGAAAATTTTTGGTAACATTGCTAACAATATTCTTGGTGGTAACGTGGCTGAATCGTTTGAAGCTTTTAGCAATATGAATGCCGAGGACTATCTTGATGCCGGTTATGATCACAATTCGAAAATTACAGAATTGATTGACTATGTTGGGGGGCGTTTTGGTTCGGGTATAACCGAAGCAACTAATGGCGAGAGTATGAAAAAGTGGGTGTTTCGAATGATTGACAAAATGTTAGAATCTGGTGGGGTCAGTCTATTGGATGCTAAACATTCATAAGCATTAAATTTAAATTTAAAAATTAATTGTACTCGTCGGATTATTCGGCGGTAACCAAAAATATGACAGACCAAGCGCAATTGCAAAAAGAACTGTTGGAGGAATTGGGGCTATCCAGCCTTCCGGAGGATAAGCAAGAAGAAATTTTGATTAAAATGACTGAAGTGCTTTTGAAACGAATATTTGTGGAAACGATGGAAAAATTGAGCGAGACGGATCGCGAGGCCTATGAAAAGATGGTGGATGAAAAAAATGATCCAGAAAAGATCGGCGAGTTCTTGAAGGAGAAAGTAGTGAATTATGACGAAATGGTGCAGAAAATTATCATAGCTTTTAAGGAAGAGATGAAAAAAGTGGGATAAAAATTCTCAATTTAAAATGACCAAATGAAATAATTATAATTTAAAAATTTGTTGTTTTAAATTTTATTTCAAATTTAAAATTTCAAATTTAAAATTTAGTTTATGCTTGAACCAATTGAGGAAGGTGACTTGGATCTGAAAAAAAAGTTTATTGAGGGCAGTGCTAGCGTGGAAAAGTCAGCCATGCCAAGCGTGCCGAAAAATGATTTGGAAATTAAATTAGCGCCGGAACTAGAGCTATCCAAGATGCCCAATATCGCGCCGACACCGGAGGCAGTGGAAAGAAAAGAAGGGCAAATGGAAAAAGACGATACCTATGCTAAAATTCTAGCTAAGGTGCAAAGTCCCGTTGCCGCAGTGCAGAGTGACGTAACACTTGATGCAAAAATTGCCAATGATGAGGCTGATTATGAAAGCAAGTTGACTAAATTGGTAGAGATGGCTGAGGCGAAGGGTATTGTGCACGCCGTGAAAGTGGCACAGCATATGGAGGAGAATTATCTTCTGGACGAGTTGCATGACCGACTTTTGGCGACGGATCTCCATGACGCGTTAGTTAAGAAGGGAATGATTACGGAAGCATAAATTAAATAGAAAATAAAAACAAATGGATTATTCAGGATTAATCAATATCAGCCTTTTAATTTCCGGCATAGCCACGCTCATTAGTGGTGCCTGGCTCGTTGCATCTAGCTTTTTGAGTTTTCGTGCTCAGATCAACCAATCGATGAATCTGGATCTGGACGTGATTCGCGTTTCCAAGATCAACAAGAGCGAAGAAGAAAAGACAAAAGAAGGTGAAAGCTGGAAAGGGGAGATTGGCGCGATGGAACAGATGCTCACTGCTTTTTCCTCGATCCGTGATACGCGAGGCTTTTTCAAGAAAATACTCTATGGCTCGCCGGCGATTTCGCTGGAAATTGCTAATTCTTCCAAGAGCGAAGAAATAGTTTTTTTTATCGCTGTGCCGAGAAAATTTCGGGAAAATATTGAAAAACAGATCCATAGTTTTTTTCCGTATGCTTCTTTGGAGAAAACGACTGATTTTAATATTTTTTATCCCGGCAGTAAGACGGAGGCATCCATCATCAAGTTGAAAAATGATTATTCCTTGCCAATCCGGACCTACGAGAATCAAGAGATGGATCCTTTGAATGCGATTGCCAACGCACTGAGCAAGCTCGATGCGGTCAGTGAGGGTGCGGCGATCCAGCTGGTCTTACGGCCAGCCGGAACGGCTTGGCGGGCGGAGGGCCGGCGCATCGCACATGAAATGCAACAAGGCAAGCGTCTTCGTGATGTTAATAAGTCATTTATGGGTAAAGTTGGGACTGAACTGGGATCGGCAGCATTGTCTGTTATTACTCCGGCCAAAAAAGACGATCCATTGGGGGACAAGAAGACAGTTCAATTGACACCAGAAGAACAGGAGCTAGTGAAGGGGATCGAAAAGAAAGCATCAAAGACTGGCTTTGAAACAAATATCCGCTTGGTTGCCTCAGCAGCAACGAGCGAACGGGCGCAGGAAATTTTGGCCCATATGGAAAATGCTTTTGCGCAATATGAAAATGGCGATGTTAATTGTTTCCAAGTTAAAAGAAAGAATAAGAAGGTGATCGCCTTTGATTTCATCTTTCGTAATTTCAAATCGGAAGAAAAGATGATTTTGGGGGTGGAGGAGATTTCTAGTATTTTTCATATCCCGATTTCCACAACGGAAGCGCCAAAAATAAAATGGCTCAAATCAAATGCGTCGGCGCCACCGATCGGAATTCCTACGGAAGGAATCTTGATTGGCTTTAATGAATATAGGGGAGCAAAAACTAATATCCGCCTAACGGAGAATGATCGTCGAAGGCATCTCTATACCATCGGTCAGACCGGAACTGGTAAGACTACTATCTTGCAAGAAATGGCAAAACAGGATGCAAAGGAGGGGCGGGGGTTTTGCTTTATCGATCCGCATGGCGATGCAATTGAGGATATTTTGGCTTGCATCCCGAAGGAAAGGGCTCAGGATGTGATTGTGTTTGATCCATCCGACGTAGAGCGGCCGTTTGGACTTAATATGCTAGAGTGTGATCCGTCGCATCCGGAACAGATGACGTTTGTGATTAATGAGATGATCGGGATTTTTGATCAACTCTATGATTTGAAAGCGACTGGTGGGCCGATGTTTGAGCAGTATATGCGCAATGCGATGTTTCTCGTGATGAGCGATCCGGAGTCTGGTTCGACGCTGATGGAGATTTCCAAAGTGATGGCAGATGAGGAATTTCGGGCGATGAAACTGTCAAAATGTACCAATCAAACGGTGGTGGATTTTTGGACGAAAGAAGCAGAGAAGGCCGGTGGTGAGGCGGCGCTGGCCAATATGGTGCCCTACATCACTTCCAAGCTGACACCATTCATTTCCAATGATATGATGCGCCCGATCATCTCTCAACAGAAAAGCACGATCAATTTTCGAGACATCATGGATAATAAAAAAATTCTGCTCGTGGCCCTTTCTAAGGGAAAAATTGGTGAAATCAATGCGCGGCTTTTGGGCATGGTGATTGTGGGAAAAATTCTTATGGCGGCGCTAGGGCGCACGGATACGCCGGAAGATGAACGAGTGGATTTCTATCTATACCTGGATGAATTTCAGAATGTGACGACCAATTCCATCGCGCAAATCCTCAGCGAAGCGCGAAAATATCGGCTCTGCCTCAACATCGCTCATCAGTTTATCGCTCAGCTCAAAGAAGAGATATCTAAGGCGGTGTTTGGCAATATCGGTTCGATGATCCTTTGTCGGGTCGGTCCGGAAGATGCGGAATTTTTGGAAAAGCAAGTAGCGCCCGTATTTTCACGTGATGATTTGGTGAATGTGGATAACTACAAAGGTTTTGCCAAGATTTTGATTGATGGCGTCCTGACTAAGCCGTTTAATATCCAAGGTTTTCCACCGACCAAGGGGGATCAGGAAATCGCTAACGCAATCAAAGAGTTGTCCCGCCTAACCTATGGTCGGGACAGACATATCGTCAACCAAGAAATTATCGAACGAACGAGGTTTTAAGAAATACGCTTAAGGATGGAAATAAAAGACACTTTCATGAGTTGAAAGTGTCTTTTAGTTTGCGTAGTTTGTGTTTGTAGTTATATCTTACTCAATTCTATAGCTTTTCACTCCACTCTTGTCTGAAATGTAGATTAGCTTGTTTTCTTCGCTCACAGAAAAGTCAGTGGCATTTTTGATGTTAGTGTTGTAATATTGAGCGAGAATTTTACCATCATTGTCGAGTTTCAGAATGCGCGAATTGGTTTTGTCGAGAATGTAGAAAACAGTGCCGGAGTTTTGGGCATAAAGGCTGTCTGGCGCAATTGGCGTCGCAGTGCTTTCCAGTAAAAAGGCTTGTTTTTTGCCACGGAGCAATTTCAAGATATTTTGTCCGTCGATGACAAAAATATTTTCATTGATTGCCATGTTTTTTGTTTTGGATAAATCTAATTTATCCTTTACCCAAGCCGTTTTTTCGCCAAAGCCGCCGTCTGCTCTTGGTGCACGATAAATTTGATTGTTTGTTGCATCAAGAAGATAGATATAGGTCAAATAAGTCTTAGCATCAACCACTTTTCCGTCGGTCGAAAAATTAAGATTATTATTTTGAAATTTTCCGGTCATTGGAGAAAGAGAAAGAATCTGGTTGTTTTTGATTATAAATATCAAATTGAGATCGTCCATTCCAAGAAACAGATCCGGACTTTGAAAATCAGCCGAAAGGGAAAATTCCCTTTGGTTTTCCATATCAACAACAGCGGAATTTTTTAGAGCGAAAATTTTTCCATTCAAATTGATGATCTTTGCGACATCTCCCGAATAAACTTCATCCGATTTCTCGATACGGACAACATTCGTATCTTTTTCCAGCGGCACAGCGACGACAGGTGCTTCTGTAGCAACGACCGGTTTTTCTTTTGGTCTATTCTCCCACTTTACAATCAAATATGGCACGATGAGCAATAGCAATAGTATGGCTAGGGCGGAAATTTTTTGTTTTTGGTCAAGGTTTTTGATGATTTGCTTCAGGCGCGAAAAATCGGGCAGGACTTTTTTTAGCTTGACTGCCTGGCCGATTTCAAGGGTTTTTCGCAGAATTGGCGAAAGAGCAAGTTTTTTCGGTGGTTCGGTGGCCATTTTGGTGGTTATGGCATCCGATGAAACTGGTTTAGAAAGAGGTTTTTCCCAGGGATATCTTATCTTATTGGCTGGGATAATTTCGTCCGCACCTGGAGCTATGTCCATGGCAGGTCGGATCGCATCACTATACTCGCTTGATGTAACTATAACGTCGCGAGCGGTTGCAGTATCGCTTGCTGGCCCGCCGGCAACGCTATGCTCGCCCGATGTTGTTACAACGCTGCGAGCGGGCGTAGCATTGTGGGCAGGCCCGCCCGCAACGCTTCGCGTAGCGATGCGGACGGATTTTTCTGCTTTGTGCTCATGCCATTTATTTTTTAAACTAGCAGTTAGCTTAAGCGTGATCCGGGTCGGTCTTTGCAAAATCAAAATTAATCCATCAGCGGAGCGTTCCTTCAGCCATTCTATTCCTGGTTTTGTTTTTTTCAGCAATGCTCCGGTTTTTGCTTTGATTTCAAGTTTTTCTAGTTTCGTATAGGCTGTCTTTATTTTTTGGGCCAATAAAATTTTTGTTTCAGCTGCGCGCGGCACTTCTGAGTCTATTTTCTCAATGACCAATCGTTCAGGTTCGCGTTCTGTCATTTCTGATTTTTCAGCTTCTTTTTCTGTTCGGATCTGTGCCTCCATCCTTTTTTCCAAAGCATTGAGTGAAGCTGCATTTTTTCGCGTGCGAATTTCGGTAATTTTTGCTCGGCTTTTTTGCCAAAAGGCAGAAGAAGCTTCTTTAGCGCCAATGCCTGTTTGTGATAATAATCTAGCACTGGCGGAAGCTAAGGCGGAGAGTTTTTCTAGAGAGGCGGAAAAATCAATGGTTGTTTTTTGGGGGAGATTTTCAATCGCATCACTTTCGGGTTCTTTGATATAGATATGCCCAGTCTTTTGGTCGACAAAATCCTTGCGCTCATCCTTAATTTCGCGGATTATTGCTTGTCTTTCTTGCAATACAAATTCTTCCTGAGCCCTTTCCTTCATTAACTCTTTCGGGGTTGATTCTTTGCGGAAAGCATTTTGGCTAAAGACATTCACTTCCTCGATCTTTTTGACAACCGGCGCCTCGACCGGTTCTTCAATTTTTTCATCAATATCAACCACAAGTGCAGCAACTTGGTCAAGTTCATTGACAAGCGCAGTATTCAGGAACTGAAGAAAATTTTCCCGGGAAAATTTGAGGGCGCTTTTTTTGAGTTCTTCCAAGGAAAAAATATCAAAGATTTCCTTGGTAGTAAGGATCAGTTTGTCATTTTTTTCAATCTTTCCAGAAATGACATCCTGAAAGGTTTTCAAGGGATTGGAGTCGATGCTTTCATCGGGAAGTTCTGTTATCTCCATAAGTGTTGTGCCGCGCAAAAGAAAAGCCGAGGCATTTCCAGTCTGGGAGATTAAGAGGTTGTTTTTTTCGATCACGGCGCAAATCGCATTAATACGCCCAATCCAGCCGACATTTTCATGTGTGGCTAATTTCGCCAGCGCCAGATTAGCTTTGTGCAAGGCCGATTCAAAATTTTCAACTGATCCGCGATTGGCGCGGGAAAAATACTCCTTTTTAATGATAGAAATCAGGTAATTTACGACATAGGAGGAATCTTCACTGCGATCATCGATCTGAAAAATGCCAGCCAGAATTCCCAGGTTCTGGTGGGAAATATTTTCCGGCTTCTCGACCAATATTTCCAAGAAGGGTCGGCAGTCAGTTTTTTTGCAGACCATAACATTATGGAATTGCGGTTCCAATCGAGGTATTTTTTTGTCAGTTTTTTTTCTAGTCATATTAAAAAGGTGAGAGCAATTCGTCTACTCTATATAATTTAGCATAATTTCAGGAAAAATAGAAATAGGTTTAACATTATAGGGACACAGCAATGCTGCGTCTCTACATTGACGTTGTCTTGACAAATATCTCAAAAACCCCTAAACTATCTCAGTAACCTAAATTATGTGAAAACAAGCGTTATTTTACGCTTTTGGTTTTTATTAAAGACAAAATCCTATGCTGACCATACGACTAGCAAGAACCGGCAAACGAAATACGGCACAATTCAAAATAATGCTTCAAGAACACACAGTTGCTCCAGGTGGACGGCACGTGGAAATTTTGGGTAGTCACAATCCACATTCCAAAGAAACAGTGCTCAAAACTGATCGGATCAAATATTGGATTGAAAAAGGTGCGCTAGCATCAGACACTGTACATAACCTTTTGGTCAAAAATGGTGTCATCTCAGAAAAGAAAAGGGTAGTGAAGTTGCCAAAGAAAGTGGTTGTTGCTGAGGCAGAAGCCCCGAAAAAAGAGGCGACTGCAAAAACCGAAGAAGCTCCTGTTGAAGCGGTTGCTCCAAAAGCTGAAGAAGTAGCTACTGAAAAGAAAGAGGAGGTTATTGCCGAAGCAGTTCCAGTTGAAAAAACAGAAGAGGTGAAGGCTGAATAATAGAGAAAATATCTAAATATTTTTCCGCAGATGATAGGCAACCATAAGTCCTATTGAGGAAAATTCGAAAAAGTGCGCTTTTTCGATCTCATCTGCGGCAGACCCGCAGTTTTTAATTTACTAAAACAAGCATATGCAAACGAAGATTCAAAAAGAAGTAATTGTTTCTGAATTATCGGAAAAATTGAAGGGCGCCAAAGCGGTAGTTTTTTCAGATTTCAAGGGACTCAACATGAAAGACATGGTGGCTTTGCGAAAAGAGCTCCGCGCCCAAGGGGTGAGTCTCAAAGTGGTCAAAAAGACTTTGATCAACATTGCTCTCAAGAATGCCGGCATCGAAGCGGATGTGCTCAAGATGGAAGGTCAGATTGCTATCGCAGTTTCTCCGAAAGATGAAGTAGCAGCCGCCAAAATTCTGAGCAAATTTTCCAAGGTGAATGACAAATTGAAAGTGACTGGGGGAGTATTGGAAGGAAAGATGCTTAGCACGGATGAAGTGATTGCGCTTTCCAAATTGCCATCCAAAGACGAGTTGCTCGCGAAATTTGTGGGAACGATCAACGCGCCTGTTTCGAACTTTGTCCGAGTACTGTCTGGAAATTTGAGCGGATTCGTGCGAGTTTTGAAAGCAGTGGCGGAGAAGAAATAATTTATAGTTAATTAGTTAATTTTTTTAATAAACATATGACAGACGAAAAAAAGGACGTTGAGGTTCCAGAAAAATTCAAAAAGCTCGTTTCTGAGATTGAAACTATGAGCGTTTTAGAACTTTCTGAACTGGTGAAGGTTTTGGAAGAGAAATTTGGAGTTTCTGCTTCTGCTGGTGTGATGATGGCCGCCGCTCCTGCTGCTGGTGATGCCGCTCCTGCTGCTGAAGAGAAATCTGAATTTGACGTGGAAGTGACTGCTTCTGGCGCATCAAAAATCAATGTGATTAAAGCTGTAAGAGAAATCACTGGCCTAGGACTCAAAGATGCCAAGGATTTAGTTGACGCCGCTCCAAAGGTGATCAAAGAAAAAGTTTCCAAAGCTGACGCAGAAACAATGAAAAAGAAACTGGAAGAAGCCGGTGCAACTGTGACTTTGAAATAATTTTTCTCTAGTATTTGAGAATAAGAAAAATCCACTCGTGAGGGTGGATTTTTTGTGGTTTGATATCACGTAAAAAATGAAAAGAAGCCTTCGGCGGTGTTCCGCTTCGGGCTTCTTTTGTGCTTATGAAAAAAGTGGTTTTATTTTCTGGATTCGTTGTTGGTGGGTAGTGCTTTGGTGGTATTGTGGACAATAGTTACTTGATCCATTTTACCATCAACATAAGTTATTTGGGCTATTACGACGAAATCCTTTTGGCCTGAAACTGGAATTTGCTGAAAATCCACCTCTCGGGCTAAATTTCTATAGACTCCTTTTTGACCAATGTCTTGGGAGCCGAGACCATAGCAATACATCCCGATTACAGCAGTTAACCAAAATAACCATGGCAAGAGTTTCTTGTCCGCTTCTGCCATAAATAAAAACGCCAATAGGCTGAGTGAACCTACTGCCAATCCTGTCCAATATAGCATTGCTTTTCTCCTTTTTCTTGTTGTTTGAGTAAAAAAACTATCCGAAACTAGATTAATAAGTGTAGCATAGTTTTGCCTTTTTGTCAAACAAGATCGCTTGAAATGGCTATTCCAAGGCTTTTTTATGTGTCATCCCCGCGAAGGCGGGGATCCAGGCACCTCAGGCTTAAGATAATGAAAAACGAGTTATTAAAATTCAAGACTTATTGAAATAGAGAGTTTGTCAGACTTGCAGTTCGATTTTCTAGAGTTTGAAACTAGAAGCACCTGGATTCCCGCCTTCGCGGGAATGACACGGAAGATAAATATTATTGAATATTATAAGCACTACCCATCACACTCAAAAACCAAGGAATGACAGCGATAAGGGCGAGAAGCGGTAAGACGATAGTGGCGATAGTGATGATCATTGTCCAGAGAAAATATTTACGCATCTTTTCGATCGAGGCGTAAATTTTGTCGAGTTTTTGGTCTTGCTCGGCGAGTTTTTGTTCGAGTTGGGGATCCATGGTTTTTTAAAATTATTTTTTATTATCGAATTGCATATTCCTTAGTGTCATCCCCGCGAAGGCGGGGATCCAGGCACCTCAAGCTAAAAATGGAGAGAATACGAATTATTAAAATTCAAGACCCACTGGAGTAGAGAGTTTATCAGACTCGTAGCTCGATTTTCCAGAGTTCATAACCAGTGGAACCTGGATTCCCGCCTTCGCGGGAATGACACAATAGGGCTTGGGTGTATCGTTTGATAAATTTATTCTTCCACCTCAATCCCCAACGGCAACTCTTTGACAATTTCCGGCACAGGCATTTCTTGGGCTTTGTTGAGTTTTCTTTCGATAGTCCGGCTTTTTCTTGATGCGCTTTCAATAGTATTGCTGGCTTCTTGCAATTTCTTGTGGGTTTTATCGAGCAGATCGCCAAATGTTGAGAACTCGGTCTTGATGGCGCCGAGCGTTGCCCAAACATCGCTGGATCTTTTTTCAATCGCCAATGTTCGAAAACCCATTTGCAAACTATTAAGGATGGCGGCAATGGTCGTTGGTCCGGTGACAATTACTTTGAAATCCCGTTGCAAGGTGTCGGCTAAACCTGGGCGGCGGAGTACTTCAGCATAAAGTCCCTCGATCGGTAAGAATAATATTCCAAAATCAGTCGTGTAAGGTGGGTCGAGATATTTTTCCTTGATGTCTTTAGCTTCGGATTTGATGCGCACCTCGAGTGCTTTTCCCAGAGAAGCAATGAGCGCGATGTCGCATTTTTCTTCGGCGTCGATGAGATTTTGGAAATCTTCCAAGGGGAATTTAGCATCGATCGGGAGCCAGATGTTTTTCAGTTTTTCATCTTTGGCAGGAATCTTTATTGCAAATTCAACCCGGTCGTTGGAATCTTTTTTGGTTGCCACATTTTTCTCGTATTGCTCGATGGTCATAATTTGATCCAAAAGAGTTCCGAGTTGAACCTCACCCCAAGTTCCGCGCGTTTTGACATTTTGCAAGACTTTTTTAAGATCCCCGACACCACTGGCCAGTGTTTGCATCTCACCTAGGCCTTTATGCACGAGTTCCAGTCGTTCACTTACCAGCTTGAAAGATTCTCCAAGGCGTTTTTCCAAAGTGGCATGCAGTTTTTCGTCCACCGTTTCGCGCATCTTTTCCAATTTTTCGCTATTGTCTTTCTGGATGTTTTCCAAGCGCTTCTCGATCGTTTCCCGCACATATTCCATCCGTTTGTCATTTTTTTCAATCACTTCTCCAAGTTTGTCGGAAAAAACACTGAAATTTTTGTTTTGTGTTTCAGTGAGGGTGAACACCTGACGATTGAGTGAATCGCCAAAATCCTTGATTGACTTTCTGATTTCTTCACGCGTTTCTTTGCCGGAAATAGATGTTTCCGTCCGATTGGCCGACATTTCTTCGCGCAAAGCGCGTCCGATTCGGTCGTTACTATCTTTGATCAGTGCGGAATTATCGCTAGATTTGCGCAGAAAAAGCAAAGCCAAAATGGCCAGGTTAAAAACAAGAGAAACGACAACTAAAATTGTGAGCATAATAATTTTTCCAAATAGTTATAGTCCTATGATAGCACTAAATGAGATTTGGGTAAATTTGATCGATTCCAGGAAGTCTAAAACTTGTATTTTTGTTGAAGCAAGCCTATATTTATAGTCAAGTTTAGTCAGGGGAGAATGAAAGAGCAAACAATAGAAAACTTTCACGTATTATATTTTATGGACACTATTAAGCCGATAGCTTGCAATTAGATGCTAAAAACAAGTAAAGTGGCAACTGATAATGAATTGGTTGAGCTTTCAAAGCAAAATCCGGATGCTTTTGGCGAATTGGTGTCACGATATCAAAAACGGCTTTTTCTCTATATTCGCCGCAGTTCCTATTTTTCCAATGAAGATATTGAAGACATCATTCAGGAAACTTTTATCAAAGTTTATAGGAGCTTGAACATCTTTGATGGTGATTTGAAATTTTCGACTTGGATTTACCAGATTGCCAGAAATACAATGATTGATGCTATTCGTAAAAAGCAGATCCGTCCGCAAACTGTTTTTTTTGAGGAAGACGACACGCTTAAATTTTTCAAAGCGGACATTGATATTCAAGCGCAGATAGAAAACAAGGATCAAGTGCGAATTCTGCAAGAGCTGATTGATGATTTGCCCTATCGGTATAAAGAAGTCTTGATTCTGCGTTTCTTGGAAGACAAAAACTATGACGAAATTATGGATATTATCCAGAAACCAAAAGGAACCGTGGCGGCTCTGATTAGTCGCGGAAGAAAAAAATTGCTCGATGCTGCACATCTCAAACTCAATTTATTGTAAATTTGGTATTACGCTCTCGTCTTGGAATTATTCCGGTCTAATTTTTTAGGTAGTTAATTTTTTGAAGTTTGACACATCCAAAAAACAAGGCTGTGAATAATTTCGCGATAAGTGCGTAAAGTTTAATAAGTTTCAAAATTATGAAAAATATTTCCAAAGAAATCGTAGCAGAAATAAAAAAAGGACAGATTGTTCCGGAATCTAGATTTAAGTTGCGCTGGAAGAGTTATTTGTTTTGGCTGTTGATGAGTATTATGATTTTATTCGGCGCGCTTTCTCTTCTGTTGGCGATCTTGAATGTAGCCGACGAAGATCCCAGATTTTTGCTCCAGCTAGGACTAGGAAAATTTCTTTTCCTCTATTTTATTACCGCTCCTTTTTTGTGGATACTTCTGTTTCTTGGAGCGCTTCTTTTCGGTGTTTTGGCTTTTAGAAAAACGGCCAAGGGTTATCGACGCAGTACGCTTTTTATCACCAGCCTTATTGTGCTTTTGATTTCATTCCTGGGAGCGATTGGGCACATTCTTAGGATAGACCATCAGATGAGTGGAATGATTTCCAGAAATGCGCCGCCGTTTTTTAGAGGAATTGCCAGTCCAAGAGAGGGTCGTTGGATGAGACCGGGGGACGGTCTCATTGGTGGCGAGATAATTGGAATGGAAAAAGATAGTTTCACGCTGAGAAGTTTTAGCGGTGAAGAATGGAAAATAATTTTCGATGAAAAAACAGAAAGAAGCGGTGCTAAAGAGCTTGTCGCTGGTGAAAAAATTGGTATTATTGGTGAAAAGACGGGGGAATTTGTGATGCATGCTCTTTCGATGCGAAGCTTTCCGTCTGATTGGAATGTTGAACCATCGAGAGGTCTAATGCCACCGCTTGGTCAAGACGGTCAATTTCCAAATGGATTTCCGCCACCGCCACCCTTTTAATTGCTATGCTGGGAATCACGATTTTTATAAAGACCTTGCTGTTTTACGTAAGGTCTTTTTGGTGGAACAACGCAAACTTTTTTTTGATTGTCCGTATTAAATTATATAGGCACTCAAAGAGGGAGGGTGCTTATTTTATAGAATAATAACGAGCAATCAATTCATATGCCGTCTTATTAAAAGATAGGCATGGCTTAATGTTATGCAATCAAAACAAAAAAATAGTATCAAAGTTTCACTTGTTGCCTTGGTATCTCTTACCACTCCGTTAACGTCTTTAGCTGCAACGGGCATGGGAACGCCAACTGTTGAGGATTGCGTTTCTAGGACTGGTCAAACTAAAGCACAATGCACAGAAATGATTGATAAATTTAAGAACATGTCTCCGAGTGATGCGACAAATATGAAGCCACCTTCAGGTGCAACAGGAAAACAACCACCTGTTTTAAAAGGTGGTGATGATGCAACGCCAGTAAAACCAAGCAATACTACTCAGGTCGCAGGTGATGTCGATGCAAAGATCGAAAGAGCAACTAGAATGCGGGCTGAGAAGGAAAAGCAGTTTATCCAAGCAGAGAGCCGAGTTGAAAAAATTATTGAATTTTTAAAGTCAAAAAGTATAGATACCACTGAAATAAAAAGTAATCTTGAAATTTTCAAAACTAAAGCCACCACCGTATTGAGTACATTTGACGTATATGCCCAAGCCTTAACTAATAGCAAAACTGACACATCCGGGGCTGCTTCCGCGGCGAGCCAAAATGATCAAGCGCAAATTAAAACAACAATAAATGATTTAGTTAGTTCTTATGGTACGCTTCGAAATAGTTTGAGCGCTGCCATTGAAAAAATAACACAATAAAATGCAAATAAATATAAGCGAAAGAAACAAAAATAGACTATACCTGATATTTTCCGTTATTTTAATCATTCTAATCATAGGTATTATTGCCTGGATTGATCGGCAAGAGGTGGATAAGCAAATCAATGAACAGGCGGCGCTAATGTGTGCACAAAAAAACGCGATACAAAAAGTTGGCGCAAACGATTCATTGAGCAATCAACCAACCAACACCAATGCCCCAATTAAAACTAAAAGTGAAGCAAGCAATTCTCTCAAAAATATTGATGACTTAATAAACTCAGTCAAGGAAGATAACTTATCGGCGCAATAATTTCAATGCTTGGAAAATAACAGCGAGTAATTTATTAAAAAATGTTTGTTATATGAAAAAAATATTTAGAAAAATGACGTCTTCCGGGACAAGAAAATTTATTTCAGTAGTGATTTTGTTTGCTATCATTTTTTCGGCATGGTTTTTCTTTTTCAGAAAAAAAGCCGATCCAATCGAAACATATACCGTTGGAAAAGGAAACATCACCGAAACCATTATGGAAACGGGCAATGTTCAGGCCGCGCAGGTGAGTGTCTATTCCACTTCAAATGGAGTGGTCGAGGAACTCTATGTAAAAAATGGGGATTCGGTTCAAGCTGGGCAAAAACTGTTTAAGGTAAAATCAACCAGTACTGATCAAGAAGAAGCGACGGCTTATGCGAGCTATTTGACCGCGCTTAATAATTTGAAAAAATCTCAACAAGACAAGGAAAGTGCTTATGCCCAAGTGCTTAGCGATAAAAAATCTTTGACGGACGCCAAAGTTGATCGTGAATATCAAGAAGATCACGATGAAAATCCGCAAACTAATGATGATTATACTTCCAAAGAAAAAACGGCCTTGAAACAAGCTGTAACTGCCAGAGAAAGCGCGCTTAGTGCTTCGCAAAGAAAATATGACGATGCCCAGACTGCAATTGATGCTAGTCAAGCCAATGTAAAGGCAGCTAAACTTTCCTACGATGCCACGCAAAATGCCACGATTAAAGCGCAGGTTGCCGGAACAGTTAGTAATTTATCTGTCCGAGTCGGCGATGTCGTATATTTTTCCGATATTACCGTGACATCCACCACGATTGCTTCTCCAGTTTTAGTTATCGGCGATCTTTCCGGATATTCAGTGAAAATCAGTATTAATGAAATGGAAAGATCTAAAATTGCACTAGGGCAAAAAGCTACGATTAAATTCGATGCCATTTCAGACAAAGAGTATTCCGGAACAGTTGAAAAAATAGATGATTTTGGGGTGGAAGAGTCTGGTGTGATTACTTATAACGTCTACCTTTCCGTTATTGATCAAGACGAAAGAATGTTACCCAAAATGACAGCGAATGTTACTGTGGAAACAAACTCTCGGGAAAATGTGCTAGTTGTTCCAAGTAAAGCCTTGAAACCGTATCAAAACGCGAAAGGAGTGCAAGTGGCAAAAACTGATTCGAAAGGAAAGCAGGTTTTCGAATACGTTTCAGTTAAAACCGGTCTCAAGAGTGGATCACAAGTGGAAATTACCAGTGGCCTGGAAGAGGGAATGGTGATTTCGCTTTCGGATGCTGCCATGACATCCACTGCTAAATAGTTAGCCAGTTAAAAAATCTATCTTTTAAAGCATGCCACGATCAAAATTGATTATTTCTCTTCGAAATATCAAAAAAAACTATCTCATGGGTGACGGTGCCTCATATCAAGCTTTGAAGGGAGTTTCTTTTAATGTGCATGAAGGAGATTTTGTTTCTATTATGGGACCTTCGGGTTCCGGAAAATCAACGCTTATGAATATTATCGGAACGTTGGACAGTGCGACAGAGGGAAAATATATTTTTAACGATTTGAATATTACCAACTACACCGAAGACGAGCTAGCCAAGGTGAGAAATGAAAAAATCGGATTCGTGTTCCAGTCGTTTAATCTTATCCCCAGAGTGAGCGTTTATAATAACGTGGAAAGGCCAATGATTTATAGTAGAAAAATCCCTCGTGCCCAAAGAAGAGGGCGGGTTCTCTCCGCCCTAAAAACAGTCCATCTGGAGGATAAGATAGATAACTTGTCCAATCAGCTTTCCGGCGGTCAAATTCAACGAGTGGCCATTGCTCGGGCACTGGTAATGGATCCGGAAATTATTTTGGCCGATGAGCCGACGGGAAATTTGGATAGCGCTACTTCTCATGACGTAATGCGTTTTTTCCAGGAGCTTAACCAGGAAGGAAAAACGATTATTTTGATTACCCACGAACCGGACATTGCCGCTTTTGGGAAAAGAACGATTACTCTCAAAGACGGACTGATTGTCGAGGACAAAAATAACGGATTAATTTAGAATTTATAAAAAGTATGAGTTTTTTTGATGCATTTAATATTTCATTTTCATCATTACGGCATAATCGGCTGAGGACGATTTTAGCGATGCTGGGAATCGTGATTGGGATCGCTTCGGTTATTCTGATTATTTCCATTGCTAATGGAGCCACTTCATCGATTACTTCGGAGGTTTCTTCAATGGGATCCAACCTCTTGTCCATATCGCCCGGAAGCCAATCGGAAGGACCGGTCCAAGGTGGAGGAAATGTGCAAACTTTGACTTATGCCGATGCTCAATTTTTCAAAGATAATAATGACTTTTCCAATATTAACGCTGTTTCAGCTTCAGTCCAAACTAGCGCACAGGTAATTGGAAATGGGGAAAATATGAATACGACAGTCCAGGGCGTTTCGTCCGGTTATTTTGATATGCAATCTATCACTGTTAACTATGGAGAACTTTTTGGTGAAGAAGATGAAAACCTATATTCCAAGGTGGCCATTATCGGACCGGATGTTGTTACGGAGCTTTTTGGTGAAGGATCTGATCCAACCGGTCAAGTTATCCAAATAAAATCACAGCTTTTTAGGGTTGTGGGGGTTACCGTGGCCAAAGGAAGCAGTGGAATGTCCAATCCGGATGAGGCTGTTTACATTCCAGTGACCACCGCTATGAAAATTATTTTAGGGCAAGATTATGTTCAAATGGTTCAGATGTCAGTTTCAGATTCCAATTTAATCGATCAAACCACTTCAGAAATAAAACAAGCATTAATGGAAAGACATTTAATCACTGATGAGGACAATATTGATTTTAACATTACCAGCTCCAAAGAAATGCAGGAAAAATTAAGCAGTATAACAAGCACATTAACAGCGATGCTAGCCGGAATCGCCGGCATCTCACTGCTTGTGGGTGGGATTGGAGTGATGAATATTATGCTGGTAAGTGTTACGGAAAGAACCAAAGAAATCGGACTCCTAAAAGCTTTGGGCGCCAGAAAAAATGACATCTTGCTTCAATTTTTAATTGAAGCGGTAGTGTTGACTATCACCGGAGGATTTATCGGAATGGCGACCGGAGAAATTTTTTCCTATATCGCTTCTATTTTTATCAAAATTCCTTTTATCTTTCAGCTCTATCCCATTCTTTTGGCTGTCGGGGTATGTGTGGCGATCGGAGTTTTCTTCGGGCTTTATCCTTCACAGCGTGCGGCGAAACTGAATCCGATTGACGCGCTAAAATATGAATAGCTAATCAATAGTGGATAGCAGCCAAGCGCTAGTTGGCTTATAACTGAAAAAGTTATTCTTTTTTGTTTGACTGATTTTTCTTGTGATGATATAATATCAGCATAAACATTAAGTTTAATCCTCCTACGCTGAAGCTTCGGTAGCACGCCGCCAAAGGCTATGGCCGACGGAGCGCGGGACGAGCTAATTTTGAGTAAATTCTCTATGGCTTGCCATGAATAGGGTTCAGGGCTTACCACGGGGTTTATACCTTTAATTAAAATGGAAAAACAAACAATCACAAAACTGCATAAAAATTTTGAGGAGTGCGCGCATGAGAAAAAGGGTGTTGAGTTTTGGCTAGCTCGTGATTTGCAAGGATTGCTTGGATATGATGAATGGCGTAATTTTGAGAGTGTGGTTATGAGGGCAAAAATAGCTTGTGAAATGTCTCAACAGAGCGCTTCCGATCATTTTGTTGACGTCAACAAAATGATCAATATTGGTAAGGGTGGGCAAAGAGAAATTGCTGATATTGTATTGACTCGCTATGCTTGTTATCTCGTCGCACAAAATGGCGATCCAAAGAAAGAAGAAATTGCTTTCGCACAAACATATTTTGCGGTTCAAACACGGAAATTGGAAATAATTGAGCGGAGAATTTCGGAATCAGAAAGAGTGCAAGCTAGAAAGAAACTTTCGGAAACCGAAAAAGAACTGTCAATTGTTATTTTTGAGCAAACAGGGGATAATAGAAATTTTGCTTTTATTAGAAGTAATGGAGACAAGGCACTTTTTGGTAAAACAACACAGGAGATGAAGATAAGGTGGAATATCAAAAATAATAAACCACTAGCAGATTTTATGCCGACTATTCTTCTGAAGGCAAAAGATTTTGCGACGGAAATCACAATTTTTAATGCAAAAAATAAAAATATGCGGACAGAGGGAGATATTTCTAATGAACATATTACCAATAATAAGAGTGTTAGAAAAACTCTAGAGAGTCGCGGTATCGTGCCGGAAAATTTGCCACCAGAGGAGGATGTGAAAAAGCTAGAGCGAAAGTTGAAGTCGGAGGATAAAAAATTGCCCAAGGCAGTAAGGAAATTAGAGGAAAAATAGGTTTGCTGTAGTTTTCATCTTTTTCCACTTTTATTTGACTAATCCCCAAATTCCCGCTATTTTAGGGTTAGTTCGTTTTTGGTAAAATAATCCCTTTTGGGGATTTTTTGGTAGTTCGTTGACAATTTGAAATAACGTGACTAATTTTTCCGTTGTTTGTGATGGCGAATATATTTCCATTAACTTTTTAATTAAAAGGAGGATAGGAAGCTTATGCCGAAACCGAGAAATGAAAAGAAGGAAAAGGGAAAGCCAAAGAATTGCAAACAAAATAATTTCAATCCTCAATGGTGCGGCAGGTATGCTTTCTGCATAGGCTGTCAGAAAAATAACAATAAATCAGGATCAGTCATGAAGACGAAAGGAATACGAAGATGAAAAAAGATGAATTGCTGAATATGCTCCTAAAAAAATCTTTCCAATTCAGCGAAAAACCAATTTTCAAACTGGTTTCTGGTCAAATGAGTCAATTCTATATCAATTGCAAGCCGACAACTATGAACTCGCGCGGAATGATTCTTGTTGGCAAATTGGTTTTTGATGCAGTTTCTGATATTGAAAATCTGACTGGAATTGGCGGATTGACTTTTGGCGCAGATCCCATAGCTGTGGCGACCGCGTATACTTATGAGATTAATGGACGGTCTATTAAGGCGCTTTCGATCCGTAAAACACAAAAAGACCATGGTATCGTCAGGTGGGTTGAAGGCGGCGTAGAGTTGGGCGATATTGTTGTTATAATTGATGACGTCGCAACAACTGGTGGTTCCACTATCAAAGCCATCGAACGGGCGCGAGCCGATGGATTAGATGTTGCGGCGGTTGTTATTCTCGTCGATCGCCAGGAAGGTGGGATAGAGAATATTAAAAAGCATGTTCCTGATGTGCGAGTGATTATCACACGGGAAGAATTGTTTTCCGCTTATCAGGCAAAAAATAACAACATTGTTTCACTTGGTTCAGTTTCTTGACCTATCGCTAACAACAAAAACTTTACAACACCTAGCAATATCATCAAAAGGAGGACATATCGTGAAAATCACCATTGGAATTTTGCTACTCGTCATTCTCATCCAGTTTGTGCGCAGCAGGAAACGTGATAAAATTTCGAAAGAGAACGATAAGATCAACGCCGGGGTTATTAGTGACTTTAAGAAAATAGTTGAGAAACTTCTTCCGGCTAATCCCTGCATGACATTTTCGCCTAAAACTGAGTTGCACTGCATGAAGCCGTCGTCATATATTTATGCGGGATTGCCACTTTGCGCTGACTGCGCCGAAAAATTCATCGCGAATGGGGCTAATCCTCCGCCGACGAAGTTTGATTTTAAATGAGCACTTCTTTGCAAGTGTGCCCAGCGACCCCAGCCGAAGGGATGGATAAGTCGCTGGTTTTTTATTTCCCAAAATCTGCCTTTGAAATTATGTCTCAATTGTGCTAATGTATGGTTTATGGAAGAAAAAAATGACCGACAATTGATCGAGAATTTTTTGGCGGGGGATGACGCGTCTTTTGAGTTTTTGGTTATTCGCTATCTCAAAATGGTCTATAATTTTCTCTACCGCTTGACCGGAGGCGACGCACCGCTCACGGACGACCTGACTCAAGAAACTTTTCTCAAGGCTTGGAAAAACATCAAACAATTTGATCTTGAGAAGAGTTTCAAGACTTGGATTTTCACAATTGCTAAAAATAGTGCGCGAGACTATTGGAAAAAGAAAAAAACTTTGCCCTTCAAGCTGTTTGAAAATAGTGAAGGGTATAATCGACTAGATGAAGTGGCGGAAGACAAGCCTTTGCCGGATGAAATTTTGGCGAAAACACAATCAGCAGAAGAGTTAGAGAGAAAACTCAAGTTGCTGCCGAAAAAATATGAGACACTGCTTCTTCTGCGCTACAAAGACGATCTGAGCCTTTCGGAGATTGCTGATGTGCTTAATTTACCCTACAATACGGTCAAAAGTCGCCATCAAAGAGCGCTCAGTGCGCTGAAAGATATATTTTTGCACCCATAATCAATCTATCATCGTATAGCTACTGAGACATGCGCGTTTAAGGGCCTGCTTAGAGAGCCCTTCCGCCCCGGATTACCGGATTCTATGCGGAAAAACAGACTTTCTAAGCAGGCTCGAAGTTGTTCTATGTTTTTTCATTTTTTCATAGGACACTAAACGCGCAAGTCTCAAAACAACGCCAATATGGAAAAGAAACTAACTCAACTCTGCAAAAAAATCTGTGAAATGAACCCGCCAGTAAATCTTGCTGGCTTTGTTTTTTCCCGGATTAAAAAAGAAAAGACCAGAAGAGCTAAAAGACAGCTGGTGTTTTCTTATGTTGGATTGGGCAGTTCACTTCTTCTCGCGATGCTTGCGGGGATTTTTTTCGGACAGGCTTTTTTTCAGTCGGAATTTTGGGTGATGTTATCCTTGGCCTTTTCCGATGTCGCGGTCGTTTTAGCGAATTGGGATACGTTTCTACTCTCTCTTTTGGAAACCTTTCCGGTTGTGCATGCGATCATATTTTTGGTTCCGGTCTTTATCCTATTGATTTCCGCTAATTTTTATTTTACTAATAAAGCTTGTTGCAAGCATAAATTTTCTTATTAAACATATGGATACGAAAGAAGTAGTCAAATCAAAAAATTTCAAACTAGCCGCTAGCATCATCGGCATTGCGCTGATCGTTTTGGTCAGTTTTGCCGGCGGTGTTGCTGTGGGCTTGCATAAGGCAAGATTTTCCTACCAATGGGGTCAGAATTACGAACGGAACTTCATGGGCGCCGGATTTAGAAATGTTCCCGATTGTGATCATGGCTTAATCGGGGGTTGTGGCGGGATGATGGATATCCCTCGCAATGTTGAGGGGCGGGATTTTCGCAATGCACATGGACTGGCCGGCACAATCATTTCAATTTCGGGCAGTAATTTAATTGTGAAAGATCATGATAGTAAGGAGAATACGGTCACTGTGACAGACAAAACAATCATCAAAGATCGCAATTCCGACATCAAAATCACTGATCTTAGGGCCAATGAACAAATCGTTGTGATGGGAGCTCCTAATGACCAGGGTGCAGTTAATGCGGATCTGATTCGAGTTTTCTGGGATAATCTGGCTCCTGCTAATATTGATAGCCCAGCTTCTGCTGATAATACTAACAACAATTAATTACCATGAAAATGAAAAAAACCTACATCGCTATTATTGCCGTAATTTTAGTTGTTGGGGGCTACTATTGGTACAAAAAAACACATACGACCAGTACGGCGGTAACCTACAAAACAACTGCTGTTGAAAAAGGCACGCTGACCACTTCAATTTCCGGCAGTGGCAATGTTGTCGTCGATCAAAGCGTCAATATCGATCCAACGATTACCGGAACAGTTGCTAATCTCGCCGTCAATATCGGTGATCAGGTCAAAAAAGGGCAGACACTTTTTACGATTGTAAATGATCAACTTAGTATCAGCGTCTCGAGCGCCTATAATTCCTATCTTCAGGCGCAAAAATCTGTTGAATCCGCTAAGTCTTCTCAGAAACAGGCCAAGCAAGCTTATGACAAGAGAACTTCAGGAGACGTAAAAGAACGGATATTAAATAATGATCTTCAGGCAGCTAATGTATCGCTGGAAGCAGCCGAGCAGAATATTGGCGTTTCTCAAGCGAAATACAAGAGTGCGCTGTCTGATGCTGCGAAGCGAACTGTCGTTGCTCCTTCCGACGGAACAGTCAATGCGATTAATATTAAAAACGGAGACGATCTTTCTAAGCTTTCATCGGGGAGCTCAAGGAGTGTGCCGATGATTATTGGTGATCTAGGAACGATTAAGGCGCAAGTGCAAATCAATGAAGTGGATGTGCCAAACGTAGCGCTTGACCAAAAAGTAATGATGACTTTTAATGCCATTAATGGACTTAGTGTTTCGGGAAAAGTTGAAAAGATGGATTCATTGGGAACAATCACGCAAGGTGTGGTGACTTATAATGCAACACTTAGTTTTGATACGGTCGATGAGCGCATTAAGCCAGGCATGAGTGTTTCGGCTTCTATTATTACCGGCGTCAAACAAGATGTGCTGATTGTTCCTAACAGTGCAGTGAAAACGCAGGCGGGTGGTGGCGGAAATTATGTGGAAGTTTTGAATAATGGACAAACTAACCCGACGCAGACAAGTGTGAAGATTGGAGCGGTGAATAATACGGACACAGAAATTATGAGCGGACTGTCCGTAGGGGACAATGTGGTCACGCGGACAATTAACCCTGGCGCGACGACTAGTACATCGACCTCTGGATCTTCTGGCGCTGGCGGGGTGAGAATTCCTGGACTGGGTGGTGGAGGACGATAATTGAAACAAACATAATGATTGAATGTAAAAATTTAGTTAAAACTTATACTAATGGAGATATGCAGACTAACGCCCTAAGCGGCGTGTCTTTTCGAATTGAAAAAGGCGAGTTTGTTTCCATCATCGGTCCATCTGGCAGTGGTAAATCAACTCTGATGCACATTTTGGGTGCGTTGGATACGCCAACGACAGGGGAATATTTTTTGGATGGGCATGAAGTGTCTAAGCTGAACGACGATGAATTGTCGGATCTGCGACGGAATAAGATCGGGTTTGTTTTTCAATCGTTTAATTTGCTTCCAAGGACGACAGTTCTGCGTAATGTGATGTTGCCGATGCTGTATTCCGAAAAATCTCAGGCGGAGAGGGAAAAGAAGGCGCGTGAATGCTTGAGTTATGCTGGGATGGAAGAGGGGAAATTTTTCAATCTGTCTAATCAACTATCTGGCGGGCAGATGCAAAGAGTAGCGATTGCGAGGTCTCTCGTGAACGATCCGTCCATCATCTTAGCGGATGAACCAACAGGAAATTTGGACACAAAAACCAGCGCGACAGTGATGAAAGCATTCCAAGAATTGAACCAAAAGGGACATACAATCATTCTTATCACTCATGAGATGGATGTGGCGGATTGTGCCAATCGCATAATCCATATCCGCGATGGAGTCGTTGAGAAGGACGTGTTAAATATACCTAAGGATCATTTTTTACCGTAACCATATGCTAATCGATTTATTGAAAGAAACTGTCTGGTCGCTGGCTGGGAACAAGGTTCGCTCCGGACTGACGATTTTGGGTATCGTGATTGGAATCGCATCTGTCATCACAATGGTGGCGATTGGTCAAGGCTCGCAGGCCTCAATTCAAAGCCGGATCCAATCCATCGGTTCTAATTTGATTATTGTTTCTCCCGGGGCGCAACGGACCGCTGGAGTCAGCGCCGGTCAGGGAAGCGCCCAATCTTTGACACTGGATGATGCAAAAGCAATTGCGAGTGAGGTGCAAAGTGTTGTTGCGGTGGCGCCAGAAGACTCACATCGCTATCAAGTCACGGCTAAAAGCAATAATACTAATACGCAGATTACCGGAACCGTACCGGACTATACTACTGTTCGCAATGTGGCAATCGATTCCGGGACGTTTATCACCGATTATCAAGAGCAGACTTCTGCCAAGGTAGCCGTGCTTGGTCCTGGAACGCGAGACGATTTGTTTGGCGCAGACGTTGATCCGGTCGGCCAAACGATCCGGATTAAAAATATTGATTTTCAGGTGATTGGGCTCACGGTGTCAAAAGGCGGGACGGGGTTTAATAATGCCGATGATGCAGTCTATGTTCCACTTTCAACCGAGCAACATTATTTGTCCGGCAATACTTATGTGACTTCAATCAGTGTCTCGGCGCAGGATTCGACTATTTTGGCAACTGTTCAGAGCGATCTGACAGATTTGCTTTTGCAGCGACATGGAATAAGTGATCCGACTCAAGCGGATTTTAGTACGATTAACCAAGCGGATATTATTGCAACCGCGTCAAGCATCACCGGAACTTTCACGTTGCTTTTGGCGTCGATTGCCGGTATTTCACTTTTGGTCGGCGGGATCGGAATTATGAATATGATGCTCACTACCGTGACTGAACGGACGCGCGAAATTGGATTGCGCAAAGCTGTCGGCACCCGGAAACTTTACATTAATTTGCAATTTTTAGCGGAAGCGGTAGTGTTGACATTTCTTGGTGGGGCGACGGGCATTTTGCTCGGCTGGCTGGCGGCGCTCGCTGTGACAAAATTCGCCGGCCTTGAAACACAGGTTTCCGTTTCAACGATTCTTTTGGCATTTGGCGTCTCGGCCGGTGTGGGAATTATTTTCGGATTTTATCCTGCCCGCAGAGCTGCTAATCTAAGCCCAATAGAAGCATTGCGATATGAATAGCTAATAAATTTTCAAGTCTAAATTTTAAATTTGAAATCAAAATCAAATGACTAAAATTAAAAATTAAATAATTTAGATTTGAATTAAAATTTATAATTTTAAATTTAAAATTCGAAAAGCGTAATCAAATAATAATTTTAAAAAGTATGGACAAAAAAAAGCATATTATGACAATGGCAGGCGTGATTATTCTTGTCTCCGGCGGAATGTTTTATGGCGGAATGCTTTATGGAACGAGCAAGGCTACAAAGGGAACTGCTCAATTTGTCCAAGGTCAAAATAGGGGAATGAATAATGGTGCGGGTGCTCCCGGAGGGGCGAATGGAGGCGTGGCGGGCGGACAACGTGGACAAAGAACTCCTGGTGGAATGGCCAATGGCGCAGGGCCTGGTGGCGGTTTTTCCAACGGCCAGATCATTGCCAAAGACGATACGAGCATCACTATTAAAACTCGGGACGGCGGATCAAAGATCGTCTATTATTCCGGATCGACGACAATCGGAAAAACAACCCCTGGTTCGGCCTCTGATTTGAGTGTTGGCGAAGATGTGATGGTGAATGGAGCCAGCAGTCCCGATGGCAGTATTGCGGCTGAAAATATCCAAATCAGACCGACGCAGTCGGCTGGACAAGAGCTAGGACAAAATTAAAGTAGTTTAGGACTTACGCGTTTACCAAAAAGTTATTCTAAAAGCGACGTTTCCTCATTTTGGCTAGCTTTCTGCTGGTTTACTGGTAGTCTTTTGCGCAAAGAAAGATGCTCGTGCGAACAGCTCTTTGGCAAACGCGTAAGTCCTATAGCTAAAGAATCGGACGAAAAATTTTCAGTAGCGCGAGAGCAAGGTAATCGCTGGTTCGCATCTTGTATTTTTTCGGTTCAAATTTAGTCGCCTGTTTTTTCCACTTTTCAAAAACCTGCTCCAATTCTTGGAGTAGTTTTTTTTCGCGGAAAAAAACGCCCACTTCGGAATTGAGACCGAAGGAAAAGAGATCCATATTTTGGGATCCGATGAGGCCTTCTTCTTCGTCGATGATGAGTAGCTTAGAGTGGTTCATCGTCTTGGAAAGGTAGAATTTTATTCCCAAAGAATAAAGTTCATCTACATAGCGATAGTTGAGCGGATTCATAATCTGAGGATGATCAGTTGTTTTGGGAATTAGTATTTCTACTACGGCGCCACGCCTGACAGCATCATCTAAAAGAGAAATGAGCCAGCGCGGAGGCGTGAAATAGGGCGTGGCAATCTGGATCGAGCGACTAGCTTTTGAAATTTTTTCCACGTAATGTTTTTTGAGCGTGTAGATATTTCTGGTTGGCCAATGTTCCAAAAGCCAAAATTTCAATTTTCCGACCAGTTTTTTTTCGCGGTAGCCAAGAATCTTTTTATTTTTCCCACCAGCCATGACATAAGTATAGGCAAAAGACTTTAAAAGTTTTTTGACGATTCTGCCTCGCAGTTCCAACTGCAAGTCAGTCCAATTTTTATAGATTTTTCCGATATTCACTCCGCCGATAAAAGCGATTTTTTCGTCCACGATAAGAATTTTGCGGTGAATGTGACGGAGCCAGTGGCTGAAAAAGATAAATTCAATGCCGGACTTGGCGATCGTATTGGCAATTTCTATTTTTAGTTCTTTGCTGCCGTACGCATCTGCCACAATAATAACATGCACTCCTGCGCGTGCTTTGGATCTCAGCTTTCCGATAAAATCGTGACTTTTCTTGGTGTCATCGAGAAAAATATACATCTCGATGTAGATGGATTTTTGTGCACTGTTGATGGCGCGAATCATCGCATCCCAGGCTTTTAGTGAGGTCGTGTGCAAGTGGTAGTTCATTTTTTAAAAAAGATATTTTTTGGTTGGTTCTAGTTTAGCACATCTTAGGAGAAAAAAGAATGATAGCAGCTCGTTTACTAGATTCTTTATTTGTGTTAAAATATGATTATAGGTTTTGATAGATAAAATAAAAATATGGATAGCCATGACAAAGTCAGTTGGTTTTCTCTTTCGGCAGTGGAAAAAACGGCCTATCTTTTCTATCGGAAGGGAAGTGGGAAAGATGATCCGATCAGGGCCTCATGGAGCTTGGATGGAATAAATTTTTTCCCCTTAAAACAAAAAGTATCTTTTAAAAATAAGTTCCTCAATCTGGGCGGAAGATTTGACGTCAAAAAAGGTTTTAGGATATCAAAAATTGCTGATGGTTATTTCCTTTCTTATTGCCCAAAAAATGGGTCTGGGCAGACGGCAGGGGCAGTGTCGGTCGATGGTCTGAATTGGAAAAAGGTCGGACCGATCAATAAAGTCAAACAGTGTGGCGCAGTGGTCAATGCGGATGTGGCGGCAGAAAAATACCTGATGTTTTTTGGAGAGCGTTCTATTCGTATCGCCAGTTCGCCCGACGCAAAAAAATGGAGCATCAAGCGTTCCATTTTTTTGCGTGCTCGCGCGGGATATTTTGATAGCCAATCCGTTTCTGTCGCTGGCATGGTCAGGCTCAAAGAAGGATTGGTCTTGACCTATGTTGCGCTGAGTAAGTCTGGCAAGACGAGCTTGGGCGCTGTGCTTTTGGATAAAAATAATTATCGCAAGATATTGTGGCGTTCGAAAAAGCCGATTTGGAAACAGCCTGAGGATTGGAAGGGCGGAGAGATTGATTTTGTTGGTAGTTATTATAAAAACGGAAAATTTTTGGTTTATTGGGATTTTGCCGGAGAGTTGAAAGCCATTTCTATTACGCGATCTTTGCTTTTTCGAGACCCTGTGAGAGGAGCTTTAAAATTGAAGGATAATTTGCAAAAAAAAGTAGATTTCCAAGAAAAAATAAGCTTATGTAAACATGCAAATAATCCAATTTTAAAACCGATTGAAGAGCATGCTTGGGAATGTTGTGAGACCTTCAATCCTGCGGCTATTTTTCTAAACAGTAAGGTGCATCTGCTTTATCGCGCCTTAGGTGAGCGGGGAATTTCTGTTTTGGGTTATGCTTCAAGCAAGGACGGAATCACTATTGATGAGAGATTGAAAAAGCCGGTCTACGCGCCGATGCAGCCTTTTGAAAATGGCGGAACGAAAAAAAAGAATATAGTCTATCCCTATAGCTCTGGCGGAAGCTGGAGCGGTTGTGAAGATCCGCGGCTTTCTGTCATCGGAAAAAGGATCTATATGACTTATGTCACTTTCAACGGTTCTTGCCCGCCAGGTGTGGCTTTGACTTCGATCAAGGTCAAGGATTTTCTAGCCAAGAATTGGAATTGGAAAATTCCCAAATTGATTTCCAAGCCGGGTGAGATCCAGAAAAACTGGGTGGTTTTTCCGGAAAAAATTAAAGGCAAATTTGCAGTTCTCCATAGCATTTCACCGAACATCCTAATCGATTATTTTGATTCGCTCGATAAGAAAAAAATAACGATCACCAGCTATCACAACAACAAATCAGATGAAAAACGCTGGGATAATATTTTGCGCGGAGTGGGTGCGCCACCGATCAAGACGGATTATGGCTGGTTGGTTTTCTATCACGCGATGGATAAGCGCGACCCTAATCGCTATAAGGTTGGTGCGATGATTTTGGATTACAATAATCCGGAGAAAATTCTTCATCGCAGCGTTCAGCCGATCTTGGAGCCGGTAGAAAAATATGAAAATGAAGGTTCGAAAGCTGGTGTTGTCTACGTCTGCGGTTCGGTCATAAAGGATGGAAAAATTTTTGTCTATTATGGCGGGGCAGATAAATTCACTTGCGTAGCGACCACTTCGATGGATTCCTTCCTTTCCGCGCTCGTTAATTCTTCAAAAACCGCGCCTTTCATCCGATTGGCAGTGGCCTAACTTAATAAAAAATATGCTTATCATCAATCGTTCGTCGGAAAATCCAATTTTGATCGGAGAAAGTCGCAATCCTTGGGAGGCGGAGGGTGCGTTCAATGGCTGCCCGATAAAAAATAAAGATGGTGTTCATCTGTTTTACCGCGCGCAATCATCGCCCATCTTGCACAGCAATGTAGTTTTGGAAGTTTCTTCTGTCGGGTATGCTTCGAGCGAAGATGGGATGCACTTTAAAAAACATCGTCAATTCATCACTCCTGAATTTGATTGGGAGCGTTTTGGTTGTGAGGACCCGCGCGTGGTCAAATTGAACAATAAATACTATATTTTCTACACCGCGCTATCAACATTTCCTTTCGGCCCGGATGGTATCAGTGTTGGGTTGGCGATTAGTAAAAATCTGAAAAAAGTCGACGAAAAACATCATATCACACCTTTCAATGCTAAGGCGATGTCGCTTTTTCCCGCTAAAATAAAGGGAAAAATGGCGGCGCTACTCACCGCCAACACTGACCGTCCGCCATCCAAGATTGCTCTGGCAATTTTTGACAAAGAAGAAGATCTTTGGTCAGAGGAATATTGGAATGCGTGGTATTGTTCTCTCGATAACCATACCGTTCCTTTGCAACGCAATCCAGATGATCATGTCGAATTGGGCGCTCCACCGATTAAAACCAAAGATGGTTGGCTCTTGATCTATTCCTACATCAAAAATTATCTAAAAGAAAAAAAAGTGTTCGGGATCGAAGCGGTACTTCTGGATCTTGATGATCCGCGAAAAATTTTAGGACGGACAGAGGTGCCGATGATGGTGCCGGAAGAAGAATATGAGCTGTATGGCAAGGTGCCAAATATTGTTTTTCCTTCGGGCGCGCTGGTCAAAGGGAAGAAACTGCAGATCTATTATGGCGCGGCAGATTCGACTTGTTGCGTCGCTAGTTGTGAGCTATCTGAATTGATTGCGGAAATGTTGGGAAAAAGGGAAAACTACCATCTGCTGGAAAGATTTGAGGGCAATCCGATCTTGGAACCGATCAAAAAACACGCCTGGGAGAATAAGGCTGTTTTTAACCCAGCGGCAATCAGAGAAAACGGCATGACGCACATCCTGTACCGCGCAACTTCTGCTGATGATACATCGTCTATCGGTTATGCTTCAAGTGTTGATGGACTTCATATCGACAAGCGTTTGCCAAAACCCATCTACGCTCCAAAAGAGGCGTTTGAGAAAAAGATGCAGGGCGGAAATTCCGGATGTGAAGATCCGCGTGTGACCAAGATTGGCGACAAAATCTATATGTGCTATACGGCGGTGGATGCGAAAAGTCCTCCTCGTGTCGCCTTGACTTCGATCAGTCTGGCTGATTTTGTCGCTCAAAAATGGAATTGGTCAAAATCAAAACTGATCTCTCCGCCTGGTTATGATGATAAAGATGTCTGCATCTTACCGGAAAAAGTGCGGGGTAAATATGTCATTTTTCATCGCATCCAACCGTCGATCGATATTAATTTTTTTGATGATTTGGATTTTACGGATGGAAAGATATTGGAGCAAAATCCGATCCTTTTGCCGCGTAAGGGGATGTGGGATGACAAAAAGATCGGCATCAATACTGTCCCTTTGAAAACTAAGAAAGGCTGGCTTTTGCTCTATCATGGTGTGTCGGAAGAAAATAGTGTCTATCGGATCGGGGCGGCGCTACTAGATTTACATGAGCCGGAAAAAGTGCTTGCTAGGAGCAAATTTCCTATCCTGGAGCCGGAAATGGACTATGAAAAAGAGGGTGTGGTTCCAAATGTCGTTTTTCCTTGCGGAATGGTAGCGATAGGTGCTAGGCTGTTCGTCTACTATGGCGGGGCGGATAAGGTGGTTGGCGTGGCAACAATGAGTCTGAATAAGCTTTTGAAAAGTTTAGTTTGATGTGTTGAAATAAAAATTATGCAATTCAAAAACTACAATGTCTATTTTTTCTTTTTGGTCTTGGCCAGCATCTCTGTTCTGACCTATTTTGTCATTAAACCCTTTTTAGTTTCCTTTTTGATTGCAGCTATTCTTGCGCATCTATTTGCTCCGCTGTATAATTTTTTTCTCAAAAGATTAAAAAAGAAAGGCGCGAGCTCGTTTTTGACTTGCCTGCTCATTGCTCTCCTCATCGTTGTTCCGGTACTAGTCGTGCTTTCCTTGGTAGTGGATGAAATCCAAGTGACTCTGGATAATTTTAGCCTTGATCCCGATGGAGTTCAAAAAATGATCATAACCCTGGGGCAAAACCTGAAAGCCGTTCCTCTTTTGGAGCATTTTGACCTGGAAAAAAATGTCAATCAGGAATCGATCATGTTGGGAGTGAAGAGCCTTTCGCAAAATACCCTCTCCATCCTGCAAAGCACCTACAATGGAGTGGCGCACTTTGTTTTTGTGACTTTTGTGATGTTTTTTTCCTTGTTCTATCTTTTTATCGATGGAAAAAGTTTTGTGAAAAAAATGATGCAACTCAGTCCTTTGCGCGATAAGTATGAAAAAGTGTTGATTGAAAAATTCAATTCGATTACTCGCGCGACAATCAAAGGCACTACTATAATCGCTCTTATTCAAGGCTTTTTGGGTGGAATACTGTTTGCATTTACGGGCGTTCCTTCGCCTGTGCTTTTGGGGATTCTAATGACCGTTGCTTCGGTCGTGCCCTCGATCGGATCGGGGTTGGTTTGGCTTCCGGTGGGAATTTTGATGCTAGTTTTTGGCTATTTCACCCAAGGACTGATCATTCTTTTGATCGGCGGGCTGGTAATCAGTATGATTGACAATTTTATCCGGCCAAAGCTGGTAGGGCGTGATACACAGATGCATCCTTTGATGATTCTTTTTTCCACTCTGGGAGGGATTGCGCTTTTTGGCATTTCCGGTTTTATCGTCGGCCCGATCATAATGTCTCTATTTGTCGCTTTTTGGGATATTTATGCATTGGAATTTAAAGCGCAACTAAAAGAGTATAATTAAACTTGTTTTGAAAAAATAATCGTGGAAAGACCGAATAGGATTTTGGGCGAGCAAAGAATAGCAATGAAAAAAGCACCCATGAAAGGTGCTTTTGAAAATAGGCAAAAAAAAGAAGAAATCGATCTAGGAAGGAGGAAATTGCTTAAAATTGGCGCGGCCATTTTTGCTGCAAACGGCGCGTTGCTATATGTTAGTCAGCAAAAGGAGAGGGTTGAGAATACTGTCGGTTTTTTTAGAAAATTGCTAAAGTACTACCAAGCCAGAGTGGAAAAAATATCTGCCCAAAAAACTTCGGATATAGTTGAAAAAGAAAAGCATATTGATTATATCGAAATAAATGCTTCGGGAAATTCCGAAAAAGAAGTTCCAGAAGAAGACGCCGTCACGGTTCGCGACTTGGTCAATTTTGATTCTCACAATCCGATAAAATTAGGACCGCTGGAAATTGAGAGAATACAGAAAAATTGGGAAAAACGCTACTATGAAGGAGATAAAAAAAGAGATTTGGATGAGGCGCTTTTCAATATGAAAAACTGGGAAGGTCCGGCAAAAGAGGTTTTTATGGCCGAGGGTGAAGCTTATTGCCGACGCGAAAAAATCAGCGGGGTGGAAAAAACTAAATTTCTGATCGAATTTGGGAATTATTTTTATCTTTCAATCCCGGAGTCCTATTGGAGATTGACGGATAGATCTTGCGCTAACGCTGCTGGACCGTTTCAATTTATGGAAAAGACTGCTCGGGAATACGGTCTAAAATTAGACGAAGGCGAGGAGAAAAATTTTGATGAAAGGCGTGATCCTGAAAAAAGTGCTAATGCGGCGGCGCGATTTTTGCTTAGGCTCTACAATAAAATGGATCATAATTGGGACTTAGCGCTTTCTAACTACAATGGCGGTTTTGCTGGAAAATTTAAAGAAGAAAAGTTCAGCGATCAAAAATTAAATTATCCAAATTTTTTGGAATATTTAAGACGAAAAATAGAGGGGTTAAAAAAAGAGCTTTCCTCTGCGATCACGCTGACGCACGAAGTAATAAAAAATAAGGAATCTTTGGAGACAATCGCTAAGCAGTATGGCTTGGAGGAAAAAACCTTGGCCTCGATGAATAAATTGGCAGTGGGGGATAAGATTAAAGTGGGGGATAAAATTATCATTCCTCCGACACAAGAAAATCGGCGAAAAAATTTCTATTATCACGTCGATGGTTTTTCCCAAAACATCAACTATCCCGCCAAACTTTATGCCGTTTTGGCAGTTATTAAAAAAAGAGAAAAGGAAACTGGAAAATCTTTGTTAAATCAGGAGCCTAAATTACCTCGCCCCTGGAAAGAAGTGGCGGTTGTTCAGGAAAAGCCATTCATAAAATACACAACTAAAAAAGGTGATGTTCTCTCTGGCTTGGTAAAAATGTATGGATCAGACGTGGCAACGCAAATTCGCCAGAAAAAAGGCTTCAATAAAAAAGGTGAACTTATGCCAAAAGTTGAGCTAATTGTGCGTAATCCAAAGCCACAATTGACACTAGCAACTTTGGCGCCTGCAGGAACGCTTAATGTTCTCAGAAAACTCAATCCCGCAATTATTGATCCGGAAAAACCCTTACCGGATGGAATTATGATTCGCAGTCATGTTGATCTAAAAAAGAGTGCGCTACCGGGGAAATAGAGAAGTTATTCAATCCTGCGAGCTAAATTGTATCCGGCCCAAATGCCCAAAATGCCACCAAGTGTGCTAGTGAGGACTGAGGTCATAGAAAAAGCGCTGTCGCCCCAAAGTACGGGCAGATAGCCACCGAGCATCGAGCCAAAAAACATACCAAGCAGGATTAAAAATCTGGTCATAGATACTTTAGTAATTATTAACCATTCTAGCACAGATCAAGGAAAAAGTTGATTTTTTTAGCGTTTCTTGCATCGGAAAGTATTTTTCAAATCTAGCGATTTCGTGCCAAAACAATCCTGCCATGATATACTTAGTGCAATGATTCGCGTCGCGATAGCTAGAAGTAATAATTTTTATTAAATTAAAAAAATGCCAAAAAAACAAAAACAACACACATCGAAATTTCCTCTTTATTTGTTGGCTGGTTATGGATTGCTTTTTACGATTTTAGCCTTCAATCCAATCGATCGGGCGACGTGGTTTGTGGAAAATTTGACGGTTTGGATCGTGTTGGCGGTCATGCTGGTTTTTTATTGGCAAAAAATTCGCTTTTCCAATCTGGCCTATGCCATGATGGCAATTTTTATCTATCTGCACACGATCGGTGGCCATTGGACATTTGCGCTCGTGCCTTTTGATTGGGTGACTAGCCTTTTCGGCTTTACCCGCAATCATTATGATCGGATTGCTCATTTTTCTGTCGGTTTGTATGCCTTTCCCATCGCGGAAAAGTTGCTGGGAGAAAAATTGGTCAAAAATAATTTTTTGCTGTTTACCTATCCAGTGTTTGCCATTGCCACAATCGCGATGAGCTATGAATTGGTCGAGTGGGTTTATGCAGCGCTGGCTAACCCTGAAGCGGGCATAGCTTATCTGGGAAGTCAAGGAGACATTTGGGACGCGCAAAAAGATATGCTCGCTGACACGCTCGGCGCGCTTTTTGCTGTAGCACTTTTCTTTATTATGCGAAAGCCGCGAGTGTTGCGTAATGGTAAAATTCAATAAATTTTTGAAAGTTGACTTAGTGAGGTTTAAGTTGATATTTTAGCGGAAAATAAAAAGACAATTGAGCTACTTGCTATTTCCTATTGGTGTGCTAGCTTAGAGGCAAGGAGAGTTTATTGAAATCCAAATCCGATTTTGTGAGGAGGCGGATTTTTTAGTTGTTTAACAATAAAAAAGAAAGGAAATTAAAGAATGTCACCACGAAAAAAGAAAGCGGTCATTCTTGACACCAACGTCATTCTCCACGACAGTGCCTGCATTTATCATTTCGGAGAAAACAATGTAATCATCCCGATCACAGTTCTTGAAGAACTTGATCAATTCAAAAAAGGTAGTGAAATCATCAATTATCATGCCCGAGAATTTGTCCGTACGCTTGATTTGTTATGTGGCGAACATCTGTTTAACGGCGGGGTGCCGATCGGACCGGGCTTGGGAAAAATCAGCGTCAAACTAGAAAGGAAATTTCACGATGATCTGGCTCTGAGTTTTTCGGAATCCAAACCCGACCATCATATCCTCAACATCGCCTACTGCTTCGCCAAAGAGAATCCATCCCTTCAGGTCATTCTGGTCACTAAGGACGTCAACTTGCGCATCAAGGCAAAATCCGTTGGTCTGGTGGCTCAGGATTACAAGAGCGACCAGATAAAGGACATTTCGACACTTTACACCGGAAAACGCTTTGTCGAAGGTATTCCGGGAGGCGTACTTGGAAAGTTGCGCGAACCACCTTTTGAGCTGAATCCGTCTGAGCTGTCTTTGGAAATAGAGCCCGTGGCCAACGAATATTTTGTCCTCAGAAATGGCAGCAACTCTGCTCTGGCTGTTTATGACGCCTTTAGTCAGAAATTTCGTTGGATCGATAAAAAGCTCGCTTACGGCATCAATCCACGCAATGCGGAGCAAACCTTTGCCCTGGATGCCCTGACTAACGATAACATTAAACTGGTGACGCTCAGCGGAAAAGCCGGCACCGGGAAAACCCTCCTGGCATTGGCTGCGGCTCTGCAACGTAAAAAGAATTACCGCCAGATTTTTCTGGCAAGGCCGATCGTGCCACTTAGTAATAAAGACATCGGCTATCTCCCTGGGGATATTCAGTCCAAGCTGGATCCCTATATGCAACCTTTGTTTGACAATTTAAGTGTTATCAAATCCCATTTCGGCAAAAACGAATCATCGCGGGAGGATATCAATAAATTACTGACCGAAAATAAATTGCTCATATCACCCCTGGCGTACATTCGTGGACGTAGTCTGGTGAACATCTACTTTATCGTTGACGAGGCCCAGAATCTGACGCCTCACGAAGTCAAAACTATTATCACCCGTGCGGGTGAGAATACGAAGGTGGTATTCACAGGCGATATTTTCCAGATCGATCATCCCTATCTGGATACCCAGTCTAACGGACTCAGCTACCTAATTGAAAAAATGCGTGGGCAAAAACTCTACGCCCACATCAATCTAGAAAAAGGTGAACGCTCGGAATTGTCCGAGCTAGCCAGTAATCTCTTGTAGTTAACGGTGGGGAACTTTTTCAAGTTCCTCACCTTTTTTGTTTTAGATTTAATTATTCAACTCAAACCCATACGAATTCCCAAAATGTATGAAGCCTTGGAAATCTAGAATCGTTTTTTCAATTGCGCAGTCTGTGAAATGTGTGCCAGCGATGGTTGCACCTGTGAAATCAGCTTTTTTGAGGAGGCATTTTTCAAATCCGGCTTTTTCCAATTTGGCGTTTTTGAAACTCACTCCCGTGAGATCACAAAGAAAAAAGACACTGCCGGACAAATCAGCTTCTTCGAATTTGCAAGAGGCGAGAGCGAATTTTTTGGCGAGGGAATTGCTTGCTCCAGGGCGTTTTTCAAAGACGCAATTTTGCATGATCGCGCCCGAGAAATCACAATCAGTGAATTTGACAGCCAAAAAGTTTAGGTTACTCAATTTGCTTTCCGGAAAAGCGCACCGAGAAAAACCGGTACTTTCGCAGTTGATCGAAGATAAGTCGCAAGCATTGAAAGTGCAACCGCCAAAGGTGGTGAACTTGAGATTGATTCCCGGAAAGGAACAAGCCGAAAACTGACAATCAGAAAAATGCTCCCCGCGCACTTCATTTTCCGTAAAAATTTTATGTTTATAATGCATAAATTTTAGGTAACATATCAATTATATCATTACACAAAACCAGCCCGATTGGAAGATGGTTTTAGAAAATAAAAAAACCGCCAGCGTATCGAGTACGTTGGCGGGGTCTAAATCTAGTGGTTTGTTTTTTCTAGTCCAATTCATCTTTAGCTGGTTCTTCTTCCCAGCTTCCAGAGAATCGACTAGACTTTTGGGTGATTATTGGCAATCCGCAATTCTTGCATTCCCAGGTGCAACGGATACCTTTCTCGTCACACAAAACCCACTTAAAAAAATTATTAGGGACGCGAGGATCAAAATATAAATAAGAAATCCAACCCTCGGCTTGGAAATCATTAGCAATGCTATTAATTCTTGCGCTGATGATTTCCCCATCCTTTATACAGTATGTCTCTAGGTACATTTAATCCTCCTTTTTTGGTTGGGGATTATTCAATACCCCATTGTCCTATAAATTTGGCACGGATTTCAGGCGGAAGTTTTTTCGCATGGGGTAGATATTTGACATAAAATATGTCGTACCCATGCGCATCACTTCTGATGAAGCGCTGATCATCCATTACCTCATGCATGTAAGTCTTGATAGTCTTTTTTTCTGAATCAATTATGACTGTTTGGCCAAGCATTTTGCCATAATGGTCATAATCAATTGCGTTGACACTGATCTTTTTGCCATTTTTCGAGACCGAAATCAGACAATTAGCTTTTGGAAGCTTCATGCCATAACTCTCACTCCAAAAATCACTGTCCTGATGAACTGTTTTTCTCCATGTTTCCTCGGCGAAAGCAAAGGAAGCGACGATGATTAGGGAAAAAACGGCCAATACGCATGCGGTTACAATTCTTTTCATGATGAGCTCCTTTTTTAAATGTGCTGTTTGGTTGAAATTATTTCCAGCGGTTATTGTCCGATTTTTCTGTAATTTTAGATTATACACCCAAATAGCCATTTTGTCAATCGCACCAAACAAAAAAGGCTTAAAAAAGCCTGATTTACTGAATGTTGGGAGTTGAGGATAAGACCCGCAACCAGTTTAGTTTAACATATGATTGGATTTTGGAGAATAAAGGACTTGTTGAGGGGAAAATTGAAAGAATAAAGGTGTTGGTTGGGAAATTAAAAAGCCCATCTCATTAGTTATGAATGAGAGGGCTTTTCCCTAGTCGGCTTCTTAGGCCGAGCTAGGATGTCTTCGAGATCAGTAAGGTGCTGTCGGAGGTGGGATTATTTTCCAGGCTCGGATGCGCCGGAGGCCTTTCCTTTAAATGGAAATCCCTTTTCGGTGGTGGCGGGCTGAGAGGCGCCGGAAAGTTCTGTATTAAGAGAACTGGTGCCATCGGATGGGGGAGCTGCCTTAGCGAGGCGAAAAATATCCTTGAGCTGATCGATTGTATCCGTGGCCGGGGTTTCCCCGTTGGACAGGGTCAGAATATTTTTGGCGCCGTTGATCATTTTCATGCACTGGGCGTTTTTGTCGGTGGCCATTTTGACTTCCCGTTCCGCCTGAGATAGATTTCGTCCCAATTTACCGGCTCTTTCTTCTGAATTAGCGAGGTCTTCCATGAGGCATTTTATGGTCTCCCGGAACTCGCCCTCTTTTGCTTTTGTGGCTTCCGTTACCTCGTTAATTTTTGCCGTGAGATGCTGGACAGCTTCGGCGAGATGTTCCACCTCGACCTTTTTCCCGGCGACCTTGGCATCTGCGATGATATTTCCGGCTGTTTTGGGTGTTGTCTTAAGAAAACTCTCAAACAGGCCACCCAACATTGCGCCTTCGCGCATTCCGCCGAGTAATTCATCGCTTTCAAGCAGTTCTTTTAAAAAATTGGGCATTCTTTCGTCCATTCCTCTTTCTCCTTTTGCATTGAAGTTTTATTTTGCCAAAAATGGCGAATGGTCGTCCACTAAAATAAGACGAGCAGTTTGAGTATTAAAATCCGCTAGCTAGCGGAAACGCTCAAAATGCTCATCTCATTTTCCCGATGTTTTAAAGAGCTAACAGACCATATTTGCACATTCTTTTTTGTTTGTCAACCCCAAAAATACTTCATCAGCTTCGAAAGTTAGTAAATATAGTAATAATGCTTTAAATAAAGCAAAATATATTATGGCAGGATTTAAGGATGATTTTAGCAACCAGTTGAAATTTTTAGCTTATATGAAACAAAAAATAGCACTTTTAGATGCTATTTTTTGGAATTTGTTGGGGAGGAAGGATTCGGACCTTCGCATGCCCCGCCGCGGCGGGGTGCCTTATCCTTTTCATATTGTACACAAGGTTGGGGAGGAAGGATTCGGACCTTCGCATGGGGGCTTCAAAGGCCCCTGCCTTACCACTTGGCTACTCCCCAACTTTGAGTGCAATTTATTTAATTTTCAAATTTTATATTTAGCTTTCTTTCTAGATCTCCCTTCAGTGATTTTAGATATTTTTCCCTTTGCATTGCTTCGGTTCTGCTCAGATATTCTTCTTTATAAACTACAGTAAATGGTCTTCTGTTTTTTGTAGCAGTGACTTTTCCGCTATTATGTCTCAATAGTCTATTTTCTAGATTATTAGTTTGACCAATATAGAGCCTAGTATCTTTAATACTTTTAAGAATATAAACAAAAAAGGTCATATTTTTTTGTATATAATGTTGGGGTGGTAGAATTTGGACCTTCGCATGCCCCGCCGCGGCGGGGTGCCTTACCGATTGCCTGCCCCGTCAAGGCGGGGGCTACTCCCCATCTTTAAGTCTATAATTTCTCATTCCACAATCTTCCCACCCATAATCTCCATTGCGGAGCTCAGGAGCGAGGATTGTTCGTGGTTGGCGGTGTTTTCTTTTTCGTTGGCCTCTTGGAGTTCTTCATCGGCCGAAGATTTTTGGACCGGCGCCAGGGTCTTGTCGACCACGACTTGGATCCGAACGGCCAATTCTAAAATCTTACTAAAAACTTCCTCGATTGTCAATCTGTTCTGCGGATCGTCGAGTTTTTCCTTGTAGAATTCATAGGGCGTGGCGAGGGTGATGACGTTGCCTTCGGTGGTCTTAATTTGGCAATTAGTCAGGAGGGCGCAGAGGGAATGGTTGTGCGGGCGGATTTCAACTAGCAGGCGGTTCCAACGGCTCTTGAGCATATCCGTATCCAGGTTGACTGCGGAATTAATTTCTGCTCTTTTGGTTGGTTGTGGTCGAGATGATTCGGCTTCAGTTTGTTTTTCGGGCGTAGAAAGGGGAGCGGTTCTGATTCTTGCTGTGGGAGTAGCTCTTGCCAGTGGCAATTCTGGTGCTTGAATTTTTTGGGTCGCTTTGATGATGGCAATTTCCAGCGCCAGTTGCGGAAGTAAAAATGAGAATAGTTTATTTTGCGCAACCAAAAGCAGATCGATGGTGGTTACGATTTGGGAGAGTTCGCTTTTCTGAGCGAGGGCGATCAGTTTTTCAATCTTATCTTGGGTCAGTTCGCGTGTGAAATAGGTCTTGAAGTTTTCATCAATCTTCATTAGCATCAGTTGGCGGAAGTGATTGATCAGGGCTTTATTAAAAATTTGTAAATCATAGCCACCGGCGATCAGCTCGTTGACTTTAGCGATTGCTTTCCCTGTATTTTTGAAAATAATCTCTTGCGCAACGTCACTAATGAAACTTTTGTCCACGGTGCCCAAAATTTCTTCCACATCTTTGGCGGAAATGTTTTGATCTTCCAGGGCGATGATTTGTCCGAGCAGTGATTCAGCGTCGCGCATTCCGCCTTCTGCGGACAGAGCAATCATTTCCAGAGCTTCTTTTTCGACGGTGATTTTTTCTTCCTTGGCGATAAGTGTTAATTTTTCAATGATGTCCGCCATTGGCCAGCGGGGGAAATCGAATTTTTGACAGCGGGAGATGATCGTGGCAGGCACCTTATGGAGTTCTGTTGTAGCTAAAATAAAAATGACGTGAGCGGGCGGTTCTTCAAGGCTTTTCAAAAGCGCGTTCCACGCCCCGGTCGAAAGCATATGCGCCTCATCGATAATGTAGGTCTTGTATTTCAAAAGCGTCGGAGGCAGGGCAATCGTTTCTTTCAATTCGCGGATATTGTCCACGCCCGTGTTTGAGGCGGCGTCAATTTCAATGATATCCAGTGATTGGCCAGATTGGATGGCGAGACATGCCGGGCACTTTTCGCAAGCGTTGCCGTCCAATTTACTTTGGCAATTGACGGTTTTGGCAAAAATCCGCGCAAAAGTGGTTTTGCCGGTACCACGTGGTCCGGTGAAAAGATAGGCGTGAGCGACACGGTCATTTTTGATCGCATTAGAAAGCGTCCGCACGATGTGCGTCTGACCGATGATTTCGGAGAAGTTTTTGGGGCGATATTTGCGGTAGAGGGTTTGAGACATAATGCGTTTAACATAAATTTAGAGCGCCAAGTTGGCACCCCTGTTGGATATTATACCACCGGAAAATATTGCTGGCAATTGATGTTTTTTATTGTTAAAAACAAAAACGACCAGTGTTGACCGGTGTTGATTTTTTCGTTTTACTATCAGCCATCTTTTACCTCTTTTGTTTCTATAAATTCAAAGCTTTTACAATATTTTTCAAATATTTCGGAACGTCTTTGAGGCAAGAGTTGATGGCGGCAAAAACTTTTTTTTCATCAATCTCGTCATATTCATGCGCCAGTCTGTTTCGCAGTCCTGCGGAATTAGCCAATGCTTCAGAAAGCTTTGACGGCAGATATTTCTTTTTCCCCAGGGCAATAAAAGAATTGTAATAATCAGTTGGAATTTGGTTTTCCAGCTCGGATAAAATATGATAATTAATGTCAATTGTTCGACCGATGATTCGTTCCAAGTATCTCTCTGCCATCACTTCGTAGTCAGCTTTGCTCAAATATGTTTTTAGCGATAGGGCGTTTAGTTTTTTCAGTTCAGAAAGATCTTTATTGATAAAAGTAATTTTTCTTGTGATGAGTTCTTTATCGATTGGCATATGCGTTTATTATTTTTTTATTCAAGTTTTTTTCCATCTGAAAATACGGCGCGTAGTCATTAAACATATGAAACGCATATAATTTGAATTTCATAAATTCCTGCTGGCTTCCGAAAAGTAGCACTGCATTTTTGCTTATTTGAAAGCTAAGGAGTGGATTGGCACTATTGATCACAGTTAAGTCAACGTTACTTTGAAAAATCTGCGAGAATTCATTTGTCAAACAAAGTTGGTCATCAAAAGAAGCTATGTTTAATCCCAAGACAGCAATATCCATATCACTGTCTGCTCGATTTTTTCCACTGGAAAAAGAACCAAAAAGAATAACCAATTTTAAATGGAATTTTTTGGCAATTTTGGCAATTTTTATTTGTTGTTCGCTTGTCAGTGGAGTGCTTTTTTCCATAGTTCTATTATATATCATTTTGACAAAAAGAAAAATCCTGCCGGTTGGGCGGGATTTTTGGCGGAAAAAAGACTATTTTTTAAAAACAATAAATTTATAACCCACAAAATTCCAAACCAATCCGACAATGCTGCCCATTGCGGCGCCGATCAGTCCCCATTGGCCTTGCGCAAGGGCGCCGGAGGGGTTGCCAAGATGAAAGACGAGGGAAGCCACAGCAACGTTGATGATAAAACCAACAATACTAACTAGAAAGAATTGCATAAACTCCGATTTCTTTTCGCCGGTTTGATTGAAGGTCCAATATTTATTCCAAGCATAGCTGTTAATGTTGGCAACGATGAAAGAAATCGCTTTATAGGCCGAGTAGAATGTGAGGACGGAAAAGACGGCATCGTTGGCGCTGATCTGGAAAGAATTGCGGAAAAAAGCGATGAGCAGAGAAAGAACGCCCATATCAACCAAAACATTCAAAACTCCGGTCACGCCGAATTTTGCTATCTGCCAAATGACGGCAATTTTTTTGCTTATGTAATAGGCGATAGTCAATCCGAATGGTGTGGCAATGAGAAAAAGTGGCACGATCCAAAGGGAGATTTTAGCATAGAGATCGGGTTTGGCGGCGGCGAGTGTCGGTAATAGTAGCAGGCCGATGAGCAGTCCGGCGCCAGTAGCAAACAAGACGTCTTTTTTCGTCATTTGGATTTCTTCCATATTTTTTTATCCCCCACCACTTTTTCGTTCGCATTCGCGACGTAGTCAGGAGAGTATTGTTTTAGTTTATTATTTTTTAACAGCTTATAGTGCAAAGTAAATAATTACCCAAAAACGAAAAAGTGGTGGGGGATGAATTATTCGTTAGATTTACTTTCTAGCTCTTTGCGCAGTTCGTCCAGGTTTGGCATCCACTCATCGATTACTGTCGGTTCATCGCTAGCAGGCTTGGTATTTATCTCGGGCGTTGTTGCGATTGCGCTTGGTTCGGTGCTTTTTGGTTTTTCATTGAAGATGTCATCGATTTTTCGAAATCCGCCGATATCTTGAACACCCTCTCTTTTAGGTGTTGCTTTTTCACGCGATTTTTGCAACAGATTTTCAATTGCGCCCCATTCGGAGTCGATATCGCGAGGCGTAACTAAAGTAACTTCATCGCCCGGCTCAACTTTAAAGTAAGTGATAGAAGCCAGGAGGACACGATAAGCCTTGCCGTCGGCCACGACAAAATAGTTACCATCCATATCTTGGTTGACTGTGCCGATGGCCATTTTTCGTACGACCGGTCCGATCTGTTTGTAGATAAAAGATCCGTCAGAGGTGATCGCCAGTTTCATCATATCACCCTTGACCAGTTTTGATTTGGAAGCGTAGTTGGCGGGGACAGGATATTGCTTGCCGTCAGTTCCCTGCATAATTTGTCCGTCAAAAGTGCCTTCGATCACTTTTTCGTTGTCATCTGCATCTTCTGTTTTTCGGCGACGTCCCGCTTTCTTTTTACCTTCGAGTTGCAAGAGCATCGATTTGGCTCCTTGTAAAGTTGATTCAGCGGCGGAAATCATATCGCGGAGCGCCTGAATTTTTTCCGCGTTTTTATTATCATCTTGAATATTTTTTTCTTCCATCTGGGTTTTGTTTTAATTTTTTTATTTTGTGATTTAATTATACATTTTTTAGAAGTTTAGTGCAAGCAAAATTTTTTAGCAGGACTGTTGATATTTTTTTGGTGGTCTTTTTTTAGTTATTTTTTATCTTTAAGAGAACCTAACTTTTCGGCTTATTAAAAGCGTGCTACTGATTTCTGTCGATATCCTGTGGATAACTTTTTGAAAAAAGGCTCAGTTTCGGTGTTTTTAGTTTTTGCTAATTGTGTTGACGGGTGAGAGCTGGTGGGGTAAAATAGATTTGTCGTTCATATAAGTGGTGGTAAGTGGGGATTTTGAAAAAATAATTATGTTTATCGGCGAATACCAACATTCGATTGATCCGAAAAAAAGATTGGCGGTGCCAAGTAAGTTTCGCAGTGAACTGAAAAACAAAGTGGTGGTGACGCGAGGACTCGACAAGTGCCTCTTTATCTATCCGATGAAAGTCTGGGAAGAATTAGCGGGAAAGCTCGGAGCAATTCCAGTGGGAGAGTCGAGTACGCGTAGCTTTGTGCGGTTGATGTTGGCAGGGGCGACAGATGTGGAAACAGACAAACAGGGCAGGATTTTGATTCCGGATTATTTGAAAGAATATGCCGGTCTCGACAAGAACGTGATCATTGCCGGAATCTATAACCGTTTGGAAATCTGGGACGAGACTAAATGGAATGAGTATAAGAAAAATGCTGAGAAAAATACTGACGAGATTGCCGAACAGTTGGGCAAGCTGGGGGTATATTAAAATCAATGACTATCCATAAATCAGTTTTGCTGGAAGAAAGTATAGAGGCATTAAATTTAAAAGAAGGTGCGGTGGTGGTTGATGCGACGCTGGGTGGTGGAGGGCATAGCCGCGAGATATTGAAAATTATAGGTAGTAGGGGAACTCTAATTGCTTTGGATGCTGATATTAAAGCAATAGAGCGGTTCGCGGAATTTCCAATTTCCTCCGCCAGCTGGCAGATCCAAAACAATTTCCAAATCCCAATTTTCAAATTTAAAAACATTTATTTAGTTAACAAGAATTTTTCTGGGTTGAAAGATATTTTACAGGCAATAGGAATTGAAAAAGCGGATGCGATTTTGGCGGACATCGGTTATTCTTCTGATCAATTGGAGGACGCGAAGCGGGGGATTAGTTTTCAGCAATTAGACGCGCCACTGGATATGCGCTTTGATCAGACTCAGGAACTGACAGCGGAGAAAATACTGAACGAATATGCGCCGGAAGATTTGGAAAGAATCATTCGCGACTACGGAGAGGAAAAATTTTATAAAAGCATCGCAAAAGGAATTATTGAATATCGGGCAAAGCAAAAAATAGAAAAAACCGGGGAGTTGGTTTCAATCATCGGTAGTCACGTGTCAGACAAATATCGACATGGCCGGATCAGTCCGGCGACCAAAACGTTTCAGGCGCTCCGAATCGCAGTTAATCAAGAATTGGATAGCCTTGATCAGTTTTTGGACTCGGCAATCGGAGCTCTCGCTCCCCACGGAAGGTTGGCGGTAATTTCCTTCCATTCGCTAGAAGACAGAATCGTGAAAGAACATCTGCGGAAAAATGCTAGGGGATGCATTTGTCCACAAGATTTTCCCGTCTGTCTTTGTGACAATTTGGCAAATTTAAAGATACTCACCAAAAAGCCAATTGTGGCCGGTCCGGAAGAGGTGGAAAATAATCCACGTTCGCGGAGCGCGAAACTGCGGGTTTGTGAGAAGATTGGAAAATAAAATCAAAAATTCATCCCCCACCACTTTTTTGCTCGCACTTCATGCGTAAAAAAGTAAATGGTAGTACGTGCTTTTGGACAACTGGAAAACAATTTCTGGGCTAGATAGATCCAGAAGCAAAAAAGTGGTGGGGGATAAAAAAACAAAAATGGCAAAAATTCTTATTATCAATAAACATAATAGTAGAATTTCTCGCGAGAAAGTCTTGGGAAAACCGCTTGAAGAAAGGTCTGCGCGGACATCGTCTTTTGCGGCGCAAAAGGGCAGTATCCGGATCGGACTGGCTAGTGCTGGGTTTATGGTCGCTTTTTTCGTGATTCTGTCGTGCGCCTATTATTTGTTCCAGGTCAATGATTTGGCAGTCAAGGGCTATGACATCCGCGATTTGGAAAACAGGATTGCTGAGCTGGAAAAAGAGAACAAGCAGATGCAGATCCGCGAGATGGAACTGCGATCGATGTATGTGATTGAAAAATCCGCGGCTGATTTCAATCTGGTTAGTCCGGCTAATGTCAGTTATCTAGAAGTCAATAATACTGTCGCACTAAGATGAAATAAAGATGGCCAATGTGCAAAGGAAAAGGAAGTATGGAATCGGTGCCCGGTGCTCTCTTGGGAAAGATTTAAAAAATCCAAGAATAAACGCTCTGGGTTTTTTAATAGTTATTATTACAATCCTGGTAATTTCCCGGGCCTACTCCTTACAGGTCGAAAGTTACGGTTACTATACTGCCTTGGCGGACAATCAACATTCTCTTTTTCGAAAATTGGTTCCGGAGCGGGGAGAGATTTTTCTCAAAGATCGAGACGCGCTATATCCTGTGGCGGTCAACAAAGAAACTAAGATGGCCTATGCCGTGCCGAAAGAAATTGAAGATGTGGACACTGCCAGTGAAAAGGTGGCAGCCGTTTTGGGTCTTGACCGGAACGAATTGATTGGTAAATTCAGTGACAAGGATGATATGTATGAAGTTTTGAAGCATCGACTGAGCGATGAAGAGATCCAAGCTCTAAATGATTTAAGATTGAAGGGTGTCCATCTGTCCAGTGAAGAATTTCGCTATTATCCGGCCGGAGAATTGGCCTCGCACGTCTTAGGTTTTGTCGGCTGGAGGGATGATGAATTTGGAGGAAGATATGGCAGTGAACTATATTTCGAATCGGAACTCAAAGGCGAAGGCGGAAAGTTGTTCCAGAATAAGGATGCTTCTGGGCGGTGGATCACGACAGGAGATCGGGACATTGCTTATGCTAAGAACGGTAATGATCTGGTCTTGACGATCGATCATAGCGTTCAGTACGAAACAGAAAAAATGTTAGCAGCGGCAGTAAAAAAATTTGAGGCAAAAAGAGGAGCAATTATCGTGATGGAATCAAAAACGGGAAAGATTATTTCCATGGCCAGTTTTCCAACATTCAATCCCAACGAATATGCCAAGGTGGAAGATATGGAAGCATTCCGAAATTTGGCGGTGAGTGACCCATACGAATGTGGCAGTGTATTCAAATCTTTTACATTGGCCTCCGCTATTGATGACGGAAAAATCAGTCCTGACACGACTTATGTCGATACGGGAACTGTCACGGAAGCGGGGTATGCGATCAAGAATTCCGATCTCAAAGCTAATGGTAAGCAGACGATGACGCAAGTATTGGAAAAATCTCTAAATACTGGAGTGATTTTTGCACAAAAGCAGATGGGCAATCAGGTTTTTGCCGATTATATCAAAAAATTCGGCTTTGGTTCGCTGACCGGAACGGATATTTATGCCGAAGTATCCGGCAATCTAACTAATCTGAAAAATCCCAAAAGAAGCATCGAGTTTTTCACTGCTTCGTTCGGACAAGGCATTACGGTGACCCCGTTGCAATTAATTTCAGCTTACAATGCGATTGCTAACAACGGGATACTATTGAAACCGCAGATTATTGATAAGGTGATGCATGATGATGGCAGTGTGACGCAAATAGCGCCTGAAGAAGTCCGTCGGGTCATTTCTCAGCAGAGCGCCTATGAAACTACTCAGATGCTTCGCAGCGTGGTGACGGACGGACATGGAAAACAGGCGGATGTTCCGGGTTATCTGGTGGGAGGAAAAACCGGAACAGCTCAGGTGGTCGGACCAAGCGGAGGATATGAAGACGGGATGAATATCGGGTCTTTTGCGGGGTTTGCTCCGACGGATAATCCGAAATTTACCATGCTGGTCCGTTTGGATGATCCGAAAGCGGTGGAGTGGGCGGAATCTAGCGCGGCGCCGACTTTTGGAGAATTGATGAAATTTTTGCTTGAGTATTACCATATCGAGCCGACCCAGGAATATTCGCAAAAAGATATGGACAAGTTTAATCAGACGCATACTTTGGAAAATTCTTTCATCAAAAATGAGCAAGACCAAAAGTTGGAAGAAGCTGAGCCTTCAGCACCAGTACCTGCAGTTACTTTAACTTCTGGAAATAATAAACAAGATGGACAAAAAACCAAAAAAAAATAATTCCAGCGAAAAAGATACCAGAAAAAAGACGCAATTGGAAAAGTTGTTGCGGTTTATGGCGAGTGCAATCCTCAAAAAATATCAGCCGCGGATAATTGCGGTGACTGGTTCGATTGGAAAAACTTCCGCCAAAGATGCGATATTTTCTGTGATCTCTAATCACTTTCGTGTGCGAAAAAGTGAAAAAAACTACAACAATGAAATCGGAGTTCCGCTGACGATTATCGGCGTGGAAAGCGGGAAGCGATCATTTTTCAAATGGCTAGGTGTAATTTTGCGCTGGCTATTTCTTTGGATTTTTCCTTCCAAGTATCCGGAAATTTTAATCCTAGAGATGGGGGCGGATCGGCCGGGAGATCTGGAATATCTGACTGATTTTGCCAAACCGGATATCTCCGTCATAACCGAAATTTCCTCCAGTCATTTGGAGTACTTCAAAAACATCGAAGCCATTTTCAAAGAAAAGGCGACGCTGGCAAAGGCACTTTCAGAAAAGGACGTGGCAATCATAAACAGTGACAATCAATATTTGGCAAAACTGAAAGAGAATCCGCGCCAATCAGGCGTAGTCGCGCGGATTTTTTCCTTCGGATTTGAGGAGAATGCCGATGCGCGGGCGCTGGATGTTTTTTTGAATCAAAATGACGATATGTCTGCTGTAGAGACACCCCGCCAGGGCGGGGCGTCTTCAATCAGCGGATTAAGTTTCAAGCTGAATTACAAGGGCACAACAATGCCACTGCGTCTGAATAATATTTTAGCCAAGCATAATATTTATGCGGCGCTGGCTGGAGTTTCCGTCGGAATCGAATTAGGTCTCAATCTGGTAGAAATCGGAAAGAGCTTGGAGAATTTTTCCCTGCCGTCTGGCCGGATGAATCTGATCCGAGGCATCAAAGATTCTTTCATCATTGATGATACATATAATTCTTCGCTCGCTTCTGCTGAAGGGGCGCTGGAAGTTTTGCGAGAGATGTGCCAAGCGCGAAAGATTGTTGCGTTAGGGGATATGTTGGAATTGGGAAAAAGTACGGAAGAGGATCATCGGATGTTGGCGAAAAAATTCTTGGAGGTTGGCGGGGATATCTTTTTGGCGGTGGGCAAAAGGATGCAATTTGCCGTGGACGAGCTAAATAAACATGAATTTGCCGGAGAAATTTACGCTTTTTCCGATCCAATGTCAGCGGGTAAGAAGTTGCAAGAAATTTTGCGTCCGGGTGATGTTGTTCTTGTTAAAGGTTCGCAAGGCATGCGGATGGAGAAAATTGTGGAAGAAGTGATGGCGGAACCGGAGCGCGCCGAGGAGCTTTTGTGCCGGCAGAATTTAGAATGGAGGAATAAGCTGTGGAAGGAGGTTTAGGATTTTACACCACCAATAAGCAACTTCAGGTAGTGGCCTGCCCCGAAATTGCGAAAGAATTTTTCGGGGTTGCTTTTTTCTTTCCAAAAGCTATAATTAGATTAGTAGCTAACTTAATCTTTAAATAATCCTACTAAAATGTCTGAAATCTTAGAGAGTCTTTTCGGTTCCAAAGAAAGGGCGCGGTTGCTTCGGTTTTTTTTGCAAAATCCCGATGTGCCGTTTGATTCGCCGGAAATTGCCAGGAGAAACATGCTCAAAGGGGCAAAAATCAGGCGAGAATTGGAAATGTTTGTGCGGGTGAAATTTGTCATCAAAAACACCCAAAAAGGCAAATTCTATTATCGCTTGAACCAGAATTTTGATTTTTATCCGGAACTGAAAAATCTGATTGCCAAATCCAATACTTCTCCCCAGTGCAAAAGTTTGGAAAAGATTTCAAAAATTGGCAATGTAAAGTTGGCGGTGATTAGTGGTATTTTCATCAACTACCACAAAAGCAAAGCTGACATGATTATTGTCGGTGATGACATTGGCAAGGCGAAGTTGAAAAATTTGATGGGCGCGCTTGAGGCGGAAATTGGTAAAGAGATCAGTTTTGTGCTCATGACGATGGAAGAATTTAAGTATCGCTTGAATATGCTCGATAAATTTATCCTAGAATTTCTCGAAGGGCCGAATGAGGAGGTAATTAATAAAATCACCGGACTGAAACAATTTATCGCGAAAAGAAAATTATAGATCTTGAAAACAAACAATGTCTGAAAATAAACTAAAATTTTTTGAGGGAAAAAGCTTGAATGGAAAAATCAAGTTTTTTTTTGGCCAAGAATTTTTCCGCAGCCGGATTGTTCTGTGGTTGCTCTTCCTCGGAGTTTTTTTTAATCTTGTCATTTGGTCAGTCTTGAAATTTTATTCTCACCCGGCGGGCAGTTCGATCATTTTGCATTATAATGTTTATTTCGGCGTTGATTCGATCGGTGCTTCCCGGGAAGTCTTCCTCTTACCTTCCATCGGCTTTATTGTTCTTTTGATCAATGTTTTATTATCTTTCTATTTCTATGTCAAAAAAGAGCGGATTGCTAGCTACGTTTTGCTTTTGGCGGCTTTGATGGTACAGCTGAGCTTGCTTATTTCCGCAATTAGTGTCATTATTATTAACTATTAAAGTCAATTTGTCCTATGTTTGTATTTCCTGATCCCAAAACTCAAGACCCGCGTGAGCGGAAAAAACAGCGGATGCTTGAGGTAATTCCCGGTACTTTGACTTGGGTGACTATTATTGGTATGTTTGCCTTTTCTTTTATCGTGCCGGATTGGGTGGCTTATTTCATCATCACGTTTGACATCTATTGGATTCTGCGGACAATTTTTATCGCTTATTATTCTGTCGAGGGTTATCAAAAATTGAAGGCGGGAATCAGAATTGATTGGTGGGAACGCTGTCAAAACATCAGTAATCCTGCAAATTATCGCGAGCTGATCAACGCACGGATCTTGCGGATGAAAGACAGTTTGCGTGAACGCAATGGAATGACAAGGCGGGATGTGAAAATTTTGAAACGAGAACTGAAACAGCAAAAAACCTATTTGAAAGAAGTTGAATCGCTGGAAAAGATCAACGATCAGATTTGGGATTGGCGTGAAATTGTGCACGTGGTGATGTTGCCGACGGCGACCGAGCCGGCCGATGTGATTGAGCCGTCAATTCAAGCCATCGAGGAGGCGAATTTTCCCAACGAGCAGATCATTATTCTTTTGGCAACCGAGGAACGGGAAAATGCCGAGCGGCGCAAAGAAAAAGTGGACTATCTCACGAAAAAATTCGCCGGAGTTTTTCGAGACTTCATTGTCACGACTCATCAGGTGCGCGATGATGAGATGAAAGCTAAGGGGTCTAATGCGACTTATGCCGCTCGCAAGCTGGCGGATTATTTGAAGGAAAAAAAGGTTGATTTCAAGCGGGTGATTTTTTCCAATTTTGATTGTGATAGCGTGGCGCACAAAGAATATTTTGCCGCGCTGACTTATGAATATATCACTGACCCAAAGCGCTTGCAACGCAGTTATCAACCGCTCCCGATGTACCACAACAATCTTTGGGATACGAACGCTTTTGTGCGGGTGATTGTGACCGGCTCGAGTTTTTGGCACATTTTTCAAAGTACCCGGTCAGACGGCATGGTCACTTTTTCTTCCCACAGTGAACCTTTCGATACGCTCCACAAAGTTAACTTTTGGCCGGTGAATATGATCAGTGAGGACTCGATCATCTATTGGAAATGCTTTACTTATTATAACGGGGACTACCGGGTCAAGCCGGTCTATCTGCCGATTTCCTTGGATGCGGTTCTGGCGGAAACTTATTGGAAAACGATCGTCAATCAGTATAAACAAAAAAGACGCTGGGCTTATGGTATCGAGAACTTCCCGGTCATTATGCGGGCGATCGGACCGAATAAAAAAATCAGTTTTCGCCAAAAATTTAGAACTGCTTTTGAGATGCTGGAGGGGCATCATTCCTGGGCGACTTCGGCTTTAATTTTGGCAATTCTTGGTTGGCTCCCGCTGATTTTAGGCGGAGACGATTTTAATCAGCAGGTGCTGGCGCATAATTTACCGATCTATACCCGTTATCTAATGACTCTGGCTATGCTTGGTCTGGCGGTTTCGATGTCTTTGAGCTTTCTCTTGCTTCCGCCACGCCCGGCAAAATATTCGCGTTGGAGAAATATCTATATGCTTTTACAGTGGGTACTGGTTCCAGTCATTGCTCCATTTCTCGGATCTTTTCCGGCAATTGATTCGCAAACTCGGATTCTTCTGGGAAAATATTTCGGTGAATTTTGGGTGACGGAAAAAATGCGCAAAAAATAAAATTTAGAAGTTGCACATTTAACCTCACAACTGTATTTTCTAAAAAAAGTACGGCTGACTCGGGCAAATGCGCAAGTCGTGAAAATAAAAAATCAGAAAGTTAATCAGTAATGCTGGTCTATGCCAAAATATCTTGTACCATTCCTGGAAGCGTTTTTTTTCACTATTCTTCTTATTGTAGTTATTTTACCGCTGGCCAAAAAAATTCCTTGGGGCAAACGTCTGGCCAAGCGACACATTCACAAAAAAGGTGTCTATCGCATCGGAGGAATCGCGATGGTACTGGCTTTCAATCTAGCTATCATTTTCAATCGCGATTTGGTCATCAGTCCGGAACTGTTCGGTTTTATGTTTGCTTCAATCGTCCTCATGCTGGTGGGTGTGCGAGACGACATCAAAGAAATTTACTGGAAAACGCAGTTGTTTTTTCAGATGGCGATTTCCGTCTTAGTTTTTGTTCTTGGGGTGCGGATCTACTATGTGACTAATCCTTTTGTAGGCGGGACGATCAATCTGAATCTGGGTAGCACGGTTTTTTTCTCACTGTTGCTGGTCGTTTTCTGGATCGTTTTTGTGATTAATGCTGTGAATTGGATAGATGGGGTGGATGGATTGTCGGGCGGAATCAGCCTGATTTCAGTCGGGACAATTTTTATCCTTAGTTTCAAACCTGAGGTTAATCAGCCACCGGTAGCGATCATTTCTAGTATCCTCTTGGGAACGCTTTTGGGTTTTTTGGTGTTTAATTTTAATCCGGCGCGGATCATTGCTGGCACATCCGGAGCGATGTTTATGGGGCTTTCTTTGGCTGTCTTGGCAATTTTTTCCGGAACAAAAATTGCCACCGCTATTTTAGTTCTAACTATTCCGCTGGTGGATTTTGTTTGGGTTATTGGTGAGCGCCTGAGAAGAGGTGAGTCGATTTTTAGGGCGGATAACAATCATTTACATCATAAGCTCTTAGAGATTGGCTGGTCGCAGAGAAAAATTGCAAGTTATTATTATCTAGCGACCCTGCTAATCGCCATTGTCGCACTGAACACAAGAACTTTTGGCAAAAGCATCACGCTTGTCCTGGCAGTTTCTATCATGCTAGCGATTTCTTTTTTGATAAATAGGCGATTAGCTGACGCAAGAAAGGATTGAAATAAAAAAGCTTATTTTTGGACTCGGGTAAATACGTAACTCCTAAAAAACATAAAATCCCTTTTGGCGCTGAGGCCACGAGGGATTTTATGTTTTTATAAAAGGGAGTAATGATATACTCGACTTATAAGGAAAGAACAGTAGAATTTTATTTCATAATAAAATCGGTTTTTTTAAATCTAGGATAACGATGGCACTCTGACGGCATATTTGTGCAAGTTTTTGAGTTGCCCGGCAGTTAGAGTTTTGGATTTCGTGATTGCGTCGGAAATTAGGCTTTTGGAAAATTCTACTGATGTTCCTATTTTTACTCCTCCCTTATGACCTACATTTTTTCTCAGATAATCTTCAATATAGATCTTGTGTTCTGGGGTGAGTGAGGAATCAGGATTTTTTTCCAAATAATCTGCCAATGCTTTTCTGGCAAGCTTGGTCGTTCCATCTCCCTTACCGGCTGTTTCGACAAAAGATTGGTCAGTTTCCTGGCTGGTTGTTACCGAAGACGTCTTAGTTGTCTTATCCGCATTAGAAGTCGCAGTATTGTCACTTGGCGTTGTCTTTTCTTCCGTACCGGCATTGTTTGCCAAATCCTTGAGAATGTCACTCTGTTGAGTCTGTTCTGTCTGATCGACATTTTGGGCGCGGTTAGAGTAAGAATAGATTCCGGCGGCGATGATAACAACAACAAGAATACTGACAATGATCCTCAAATTATCCTGAAACCATTGCTTTGCCGTAGTCGGGGAGTCTCCAAATTCATCAGCCATTTCTTCTTCCTTGTTCGGGTTGTCGTTCGATTCTTGGTTGGATTCCATAGTTTTCACCTTCCTTTCTAGTTTAAGTTTTTAATGTGCTTTCGTTGAAGCGGGTTTCTAATACTAAATTTTAGCAAAGCTGGGAAGGGCGTCAACTAGACAATTTTGGCTATTTAGGTTCTGGTATAAATGACAAAAATGTGCGGATAAATTTTGGAGTATTTATTTTTTTTAAAGATCAGATAAATATTTTTTTATGACGAATCTTTTTTGGGTTAGACTTACGCATGCGCCAAAAAATTATTCTCAAAAGCACGGTTTTTTCATTTTGGTTTTCCCTTGCTGGTTTACCAGAGGGCTGAGATGCTAAAAGAGATGAACGTGCGAACAACTTTTTGGCGCATGCGTAAGTCCTGTTGTAATTTGTTTTTTTTATTTTTAAAAATAAAAAAATATTTGCCTGTGGATAACTTTTTACTCTTGCATAATTTTTAGTGGTGGTATATAATTTATTTATGAAAAATATTTTTTAAATTTAAAAAATATTTTTCATAAAAACAAAGGTCGAAACAAAATCATTAAAAAATATTTCAGAGAGTTTCAAATAAGAAACTTTGGAAAAAAATAAAAATAGAAAGGATGGTGAACTAACATGGCAGCAAAGAAAAAAGCAGCAAAAAAAGCTGTAAAGAAGACTGTTAAAAAAGTTACAAAGAAAAAAGCTACAAAGAAGAAGAAAAAATAGTCTTTTTATAGTGTGATTTCCCGATTCGTTCGGGGAACGTTCTGTGTTTGGCAAGTTGTCAACATAGGACTTATATCAACGTTGGATATAAAACAAAAAACCGCTAACACGCGGTTTTTTGTTTATTAGGAAGGATTTTTTAATCCAAACTGATTAGGCAAACACGCCATTTTCCAGCCAGATCTTTCTCGAATTTAATTTTAGCTGAAGGCAGGATTTCTTTAATCAAAATGCCTAGGGATTTTTTTTGTTCGGGACTGATTTCTAGGAGGCAGTGAACAGTGAACAGTGAACAGTGAATAGCAAGAAGCCTAATCTGCTTTAGCAGTTTTTCATAATGTGCCAGTCCAGCCTTCGGACTAAATAATGCGGATTTTGGTTCAAAGTTTTTTACGTTCGCTTCAGTGGCGGAATAGATTTCTTTTGAGAGATAGGGGAGATTAGCGAGAATAATTAAATTGTTAAATTGTTTTATTGTTTCATTGTTTTTTAAAAAACAGTCGAGCAAATTTGATTCGATAAATTTAATTTTTGTTAAATTATTTTTTTTAGCATTGTACTTTGCGATTGCTAAGGCTTTTTCAGAAATATCGATACCGAAATAGTTTATTTGTTTATTTTTTAAATTTTTGGCGACAGAAATTATAATATTTCCCGATCCTGTTCCGACATCGATGATATTTAACGGGGCATTTTTGGCGTTTGATATTTCTTGCAGCGCTTTTTCGACCAGCAGTTCTGTTTCTGGGCGGGGGATGAGTGTGTCTTTTGTAACTTTGAAGTCTAGGCCATAAAATTCCTTGTGTCCTAGTATATACGCAATGGGTTCATGTCTCAATCTTCTCGCAAGTAGTTTACTGATCGCTGTTTCCTGTTTGCTGGTTACTGTTTTTTCCGGATAGGTTAAAACAAACTCACGAGACTGCTTGAGTTCGTGAGCGATGAGAAGTTCCAGGTCAAGACTATCTATTTTTGACCGATATTCATCGAAGATGGTTTGGATCGTAGCCACAAAATTAAAGATTGCCTAACCTCATCTTAGTGTCCTCTTCTTGGAGGGCAGTAATTATTGGTTCGATGTTGCCTTCTAGAATTCCACTGATATTGCTCCAGTTTTGCTTGATGCGGTGGTCAGTGATGCGATCTTGGGGAAAGTTGTAGGTGCGTATTTTTTCCGAGCGGTCACCGGTGCCGATTTGAGACTTCCTTTGATCTCCCAGTTCTTTTGCGCGTTTTTCTTCTTCTGCCTGCAAAAGACGCGAGCGGAGCACCTTCATCGCCTTGTCCTTATTTTTCAGTTGCGATTTTTCGTCTTGGCAAGAAACAATCACGCCGGTCGGAATGTGAGTGATGCGCACTGCGGACTTGGTAGTGTTGACGGATTGCCCGCCTGGTCCGGAAGAGCAGAAAGTGTCGATGCGGATATCTTTTTCTTCAATCTTAAAATCAAATTCTTCAGCTTCCGGGAGAACGGCGACCGTTGCCGTGGAAGTGTGGATACGGCCATTTTTTTCTGTTTCCGGGATACGTTGGACACGATGGACGCCTGATTCATATTTCATCTTGCCATAAACCCCTGCGCCATTGATTTCAAAGACGACTTCTTTGAATCCGCCTACGCCGTTCTGGTGGGAGTTGAGCAAGTTTACTTGCCAACGGTTTTTTTCCGCGTAATGTGAATACATCCGAAAAAGGCTCGCGGCAAACAGAGCCGATTCATCACCGCCGGCTCCGGCACGGATCTCCACGATGACATTCTTGGAGTCATGTGGATCCTTGGGCAAAAGCAGAGTTTCCAATTCTTTTTCCAGGATAACCTTTTTTCCAGCCAAGGAGACGTTCTCATCCATGGCCATCTGTTTCATCTCACCATCTTCTTCGCTGTTGACAATTTCCGCATTTTCGCGCATATTTTTCTCCAAGAGCTCCAATTCTTCGATTTTGCGCATCACTTCATTCAGTTCGGCCTGTTTTTTGGAGAGTTGCGTCATTTTTTGCGTATCAAAAACCACCTCAGGATTACTGAGTTCTTGGGCAATTTGGGCATATTCGGCTTTGATCTGTTCGATTTGTTCGCGCATAGGGCTGGATTGATACTCTTTGTATTATAGCGTCAAATTGAACAAATAGCAATCTTGTTGTAATAAACGTTGATCTGTGGTAGATTAAAACTATTGATAGCCAATTTTGCTACGCATTTCATGTAAGTAATTAATTACGTAATTAATTTGAGACAAAAAAATGAATCCCCAAAAGCTTGAAGCTCAAATTTTTCGCAATGTTTCTTTTTGCTGTTGCTCGAATCACTTGATTGTTTCGGGAGCGGCTTTTTTCTGTTGACGCATTAAAGAAAAAAGAATTAACACTGGCTCCCGAAATTGTTCGGGATTTTATTTTTATACACTAAAATTATGTTATATCAAAATATACTAGAAACAATCGGCAATACTCCACTGGTGAAAATTAACAAAATTAATCCAAATAAGAACTTGGAAATCTTTGCCAAGCTGGAAGGGCAAAATCCAGGTGGAAGTATCAAGGATCGCGTGGCGCTCAAAATGCTTGAGGTGGCGATTGAAAATGGCGAGTTGACTAAAAAGAAAACAATCATTGAGCCGACGTCAGGCAATACCGGAATCGGCATCGCAATGATTGGCGCGGTGCTTGGCTATTCAGTCGAAATTGTAATGAGCGCGGCTGTTTCGATGGAACGAAGAAAAATGCTCGAGGCCTTCGGGGCAAAAATAATATTGACTGATGAGAACAAAGGCACGGACGGCGCCATTGTGAAAGCACGCGAGCTTGTCAAAAACAATCCGGAAAAATATTTTATGCCGGATCAATTTTCCAACGAGTATAATAAGATCGCGCACTATGAAACGACAGCCAAAGAAATTTGGGAAGATATGACAGGCAAAATCGATTATTTCGTCTCCTCGCTTGGCACTTCCGGTACGATCATGGGCGTGGGAAAATATTTGAAAGAATATAACCCCCAAATTAAAATCGTGTGCGCTTATCCGGAAAAAGGCCACTATATCCAAGGACTGAAAAATATGGAAGAAGCGATTGTGCCGGCGATTTATGACAAGAGTCAGATTGATGAATTTGTGACGATTGAAAGTGAAAAAGCGTTTGTAATGGCGCGACGGATTGCCAATGAAGAGGGGATTTTTGTAGGAATGTCATCTGGCGCAGCGATGCAGGCGGCTGTGGAACTTTCCAAGCGCGATATCTCTGGCCGGATGTGCGTCATTTTTCCTGATCGCGGTGAGAAATATCTCAGTACCAAGCTTTGGGATTTGCAAATATTGACATAAGCTAAAATTTAATGTATTCTGCGTGAGCATTTTATAAATAGTTTAATTATTTTAAGTAAAAATGGAAGAGAAAAACACGTGCAATTTCGGAGAGCACCTGATGCTCGACGGATATCAGGGAGATCCTGAAAAGCTGAATGATAAAGAGTTGGTTTTGCGAAGTCTCACTGAACTCCCTGAACTTTTAGGGATGCATCGCTTGAGCGAACCAGAAATTTATTTTGCCAAATCGAATAAGATTAAAGACCCGGGTGGTTGGAGCGGATTTGTGGTGATTATGGAGAGTCACATTAGCGTCCACACCTTTCCAGCGCGCGGTTTTGTCAGCATTGACGCTTATACTTGCAAAAATGGGATGGATACTGCTTTTGTAGTGAACTATTTTAAAAAAATGTTTGATCTTAAAGACGTGGAAACGAATTTTGTCAAAAGAGGCACGAAATATCCTGTTTGCGATATCTGTTAGCGCTTGTATTGCACTCGGAGTAAAAAATATTGTATAATTCAAACGCAGGCCAAAAACCTGCGTTTAACCTTTAAGGCCCAAAAGCATAAAACTAATGAACACAAAACCCAAGATTCACCTGGACTCCTTTGAAGAGTATCGTATCTCTGTTCTCCGCTATATCGAATGGATGCTCAGGAACTATTACGCCGATCTGAAAAAAATTACGTTGAAGGATATTAAACGGGATGAAAAGGCAATCAACTGCTATGAAAATTTTGACGAGCTTGAACCGATCGATCAAAGTAAGATTATCACCCTGGATGATGATAAGATTAAAACACTTCCGGCGGAAAAAGCGATTTTAGCCGGAAAATTCCTCTGGGAACATACAGCGGCCGGCGAAGCGACGCGCTTGGGACTGGGAACAAAATACCTCCTAAATCTCAGTCAGTTTTCCTTGACGGAAGTCGTCTTTCATATGCGCCAAGAAGCGATCCGTGAAGCTAAGAAAGCGGGATTGGAAGGGAAGCGTTTGGACGAGGAAACGAAAAAGATCAATGAGAATATCACAGAAGAAAAAGTGTTGGAAGTGACTGGCAAGGATCCCAAGAGTCTGATGAATATTTCTCTTGGCAACAGGCACATGCTTCAGATGGCTTATGACGTGGTGCAAATTGCTAAACGGAATCACAAGAATCCCAAAAAAGTGCTGGCCAAGCAGAGCACGATCATAATCCTCAATGAACAGACAGCCGAGGAAATTTTGGAAGAATTCAAACGGTTCAATTTTTTCGGACTTGATCCAAAAAAAGTTTATTTTATGATCCAACGCAGTTTTCATGGTATCTATATCAAAGAAGGTTGTCTCTATTATGACCGGACAACAGAGAAGAATAAGCGACTGCACAATCATGGACAGTTGATCATGCAAAAAATCCACGACAATGTGGTTTTTCGCGTGGATAAAAAAAATACCAGTAAACGCGAATCGATTTCCAATAAAGATTTTGAAAAACTGCTGGCCAAGCACGATGACCTTTTATCCTATAATGTCGAAGACTTGGGTTATTTGACGTGCTCGATCGACCTGCCTAGTTTGACGCTTGCTCTTGATCTAGGAAAGAAGGGTTATTCGATGGTGATGGAGATCGTGGCGCAAAATCCGATCAAGCCCCAAAAGGGTGGAGCGAGTTTCTATGACAAAAAACTAGGGCGGGTGGTGATGATTGAAAGCAACCAGCTTAAAAATATCAAAAATGAAGAGATCAAGCACTTGAACAAAAATTTCAACCACTATCCCAACCCGGTTAAATCTTATCGCGTGATGAAGGAGAAGGGTCTACCGATCTCTTTTGAAATCAAAAGTACCTACAATCAAAGCGGCGATCCTTGTGAATACATCTACGCTTGTCCAGTGCAAGGGGACACGAATTTTCTGGTCAAAACCGCCTACGTGATGCGCAAAAACCTGAAATCTATCTACAACTGGAAATCACCGGCCACAACGCCAATCGCGGTGAAGGCGATGTTTGAACAAGACAAACAAGAAGGCTTTAAGGATTTTGCCAGGAAAATTAAAAAAGGTGAATTAATTTAATTTGAATTAAATCAGGACTTATGCATTTACCAAGGAATTATTCTAAAAGCGACGTTTCCTCATTTCGGTCAGTTTGATTTTGGTTTACTATTAGCCTTTTGTGTAAAGAGAAATGCTTGTGCGAACAACTCTTTGGCAAACGCGTAAGTCCTAAAAAAAATGAAAATTGGCATTCAAGTAGCGGATCTCGACGCAGAGCGGATCGATGGGACGCGTGTGTATATCCATAATATGTTGAAATTTTTTGGGGCGTTGGATCCGACCAGTGAATTTTTGCTATATCATAAGAATGAATTTAACCCTGAGCTTAAGTCGCCGAATTTTTCCAATTACAGGATCAAACAAAAAAATCGTCCGGTTTTTTGGACGCAAGGTTGGTTGGCAGGAGAGCTGTGCCGTGACAAGCCAGAAGTGCTTTGGATGCCAATGCACAATATTCCGCTTCGTTGCATTGGAAAGATGAAAATTGTGGTGACGGCGCATGATTTGGCCTATAAATATTTTCCCGAGTATTTCCCCAAAAAAGATTTATTCAAACTTAATCTTTTGGGGAATTGGGCGTTTAGGAAAGCGGATAAAATCATTGCCATTTCCGAGTCGACCAAAAAAGATATTTTACGGTTTTATCCGGACGTTTCCGAGAAAAAAATCAAAGTGATCTATCATGGCTTTGACGCGGAAGTGTTTGCTGTGCTGCGCAATTTGGAAATCGAAAACAAAACCAAGGAGCGGATGGGAATCGCAGGGGAATATCTTTTATATGCCGGAGCAATCCAGCCACGGAAAAATTTGGGTGTGCTGGTAGAGGCATATGATCTGTTCAAGAAAAAAACTAAATCGGAGATTAAATTGGTTATCGCCGGCGAAAGGGCTTGGCTGTCTGATGGTGTATTTGAAAAAATTACGAGTAGCCCATTTCGAAAAGATATTATCACACCTGGTCGACTGACTTTTGCCGATATGGGAACATTGGTCCGTGGCGCGAGCGTCTATGTTTATCCTTCACTCTACGAAGGTTTTGGTATTCCCGTGCTTGAGATTTTGGCTTCACGTGTACCACTCCTTTGTGCCCTAAATTCGAGCCTAGGAGAAGTGGGGGGCGATGCGCCGCTATATTTTGACGAAAAAAATCCCGCTGACTTGGCGGAGAAAATCGAGCAGGTATTGGGGAATGAGAGTCTGCGCAGTGAGATGATTGCAAAAGGCGCTGAGCAGATCAAAAAGTTTTCTTGGGAAAAATGCGCACGTGAAACTTTGGAATATTTGAAAAGTTAAGCTTATCTCGGCAAACGAGTAAGCCCTGATTATTCCTCGTTGAACAAAATTTGATAACTCAAATATCCGATGATTCCGCAAATTAGGATGATGAAAAGATTGAGAAATAGGTTCATTCCCAGTTGATCATTAAAGAGTAGTAGCGCGCCAAGGATGATGAAAGGGCTGGCAAATTTTGCCAGGCTTTTATTTTTTGCGTCATTTTTTTTGGCTATATTTTCATTACTGATTTTTTCTGCCAAGAACTTTATCAGAAAAATATTGAGCAGGAGTACAATAACAATCTTAGAAAAGCCGATGTGAGAAATAATGATGCCTGGCAGAACCGCTTCAGCAATAAGTGTGAGGCTGAAAAAAATAATCAACACGAATAGGCTGTCGTGCAAGAGTTTGTAGAAAATTGCAATGGTATTTTTGTCGAATTGTTTCAAGGATATTTGCATAGAATGTTGCATATTTAGGAGTTACGCATTTCACCTCGTAGTCGGATTTTCTAAAAAAATAACTCGAACGCTCTTTTTTCTTTTCAAAATTTTCCCTCTATCAAAGGCAACCAATGGAAAATTTTGAAGAAAAAAGGCGTTCTCAGACAAGATTTTTTTAGAAAAACCGGCTGACTCGGGCAATCGCGTAAGTCCTAAAATTATTAATTTTGTGGCATTGCTATGGTGCGCTTTGAATTCCATAACGAGCCTTTATCCGTAAAATCATATTGCGCAGGGCGAGTTTGAGATTTTGCATGGTCATATTTTTTTCATAGAGCAGATTGAGGTTGTCAATTTTCAGGTCATTTTTTGCCACAAAAGTGAATTCATAGTATTTTCCCGCCGTATCTTCCGTGTCGTTCAGGGGAATTAGGCAGGCGTAGCCACCGAAAGTTTCTTTTTGCAAATCACAACCGCCCAAAACCTCGAGACTTTTTGCCAGGACAGAGATCGGATGTTTTTTGAGCCAGGAATTGGCAATTTTTTCCGAAGGCAGTTCATGCTTTTGCCCATTTTCTATTTGGTACCATTTTTGGGTGTCTGTTGCGAAAAAGATTGTTCCATCAGGATGCACACTAGTGAGCGTAAATAATTTTTCTTTAGTATAGAGCGAAAGCTCATCACTGCTTGCTATTATGATATCATTCCAATCATAGCCCTGATTCAGAAAGATATCTGGGTCGCCGATCGGATAAATTTTATCCCTACTGACGATAAAAGCGGATGTGCCATAGGAAATTAGGGAGCTATCAGCAAAACCGATCGGATTTTTAGCGACAGCGTAAGCATTAAGAAAATCGGCATTTTTGGGGATGGCAAAATTTTCCTCATACTGACTGTGAAAAGCCCCTGCGCTGCTGAATTTTTCCAAGCTTCCGTCAGTACTTGAACGATAATAAACGTCGTCGATTTTGAAGAGTGAATCTGCTGGGTAAATTTTTGTATCTGTGATTTCTTCATCCAGTGGAGTGTAGCTCAAATCTTGCTCGTCAGTATCGATAAAGGCACTTTCCGAAAAACCAAGCGCAAAAAGTGTCGACCGATCTTTGAATTTTCTCAGTTTTCCCGCAGAGATAAGATAGAAAGCGTTTTCATGCTTAACTAATGTGCCATTTTTAAAACCAACTGGACTACCCTCGGGAAAAAGAAACGCGCGATAGGATTTGCGCAAATCGATGTGAGAATTTTCTGGGCTTGTGGATAGTCTATTTGGCGTGAAGCTCAGCTTAATCTTAGAAAAACTGCCGACCAGCGAGGTGTCGAAAAAACTTTTTTGTCCGGCGGAGAATTTTCCGTCAGTGATTAATGTTCCATCAGTAGTTCTTGGGTTGACCGCATTGCCCTTGTTGGACGTTAACATTGTGAAGGAAAAGTTAAATTCTTGGGTGGGAAAAAAGATGAAATAAGCGACATAGAGCGCACTGGCAAAACAAAAGGCATAGAAAAAAGCCTGCCAGCGTCGGTAGCGCAAAGTATTTTTTTCATCTAGCTTGATTTCCCTGGTCAGATCGAGCATATTCTCTACGAATTAAGAATTTATACGAATGTATGAATAATTGTGCGGATTATTGTTTCAATAAATAAATTTCTCCATTTATTGTACTGCTGTAGTCGATTGGTCTTTCTTCGGAAAGTCCGCCGGTCTTTGTAAAATCAGGAACAATCAGGTGATTTCTGCTCAGGCTATAGGGTTTTTGAGGAATTAGTTTTTCCAGTAGGCCGGATTTATCGTAGAGACTTAGGCTTGCATTAGGGATGATCAAATAGACATTAGTGAATTTTTTTGTGTCAATTTTGACGAGATCATCCGGATTGAAAAAGTAGACTGCCTGTAAGCCACCAAGAAAACTCAGCGGACCGCTCGGTATTGACCAACCATCGCCCGAAGCCAAGCGATCAACCAGCACGAGGTCGGTAGCGGAGAAATTTTCGCTGAGTGTCTTCGTTTGCATAAGGAGTGTTTCGTTTTCTGAAAAAGTGAACAAGGGAGCTGAAAAAGCTAAATTTGCCAATAGAAGAAAAGCGGCCATCAGAAAAAAAAGATAATTTTTCTTGGTGAATAATCGGTTAATAATTAGAACGGTATAATAGATACTCAGCGGGATGATGGCAAAAGCAAAGCGCCGAAGCATCCAGGGGTGATCAAGGGAGATTCCCGGATGGACAAGATAGATGAGTAATGGCAAAAGCAGAAAAAAAGGCATCAGAATCAGATAGTTTTTCTTGGCGAGAAAGTAGATGACAGCGAGCGCGGCGATGAGGAGAAAAATCAGCAGGTTGTAATAATAGAAAATCTTAAATAAATATGTCAGGACACTGAGCGTGCCAAGACCACTTTCGGCGGGGGAGAAAGAATGCAGGAGTCCCTTGAGCGAGGAGCGGTAGAACTGGCTGTTGACGATGAGGTTGCTGGTGAAAGTGAGAACAAAAATACCCAACAGCCAAAAAATATTTTTCTGATCATGTTTGGAAAAAAGTTTTTTCTCGTTTTTTTGAAAAATAAAAATAATACCGCCGAGCATCAGTAGCAGTGCCCAAGCTTCGATCCTGGTGAATGCAAGCAGAAGAAATGCGCCCAGCGCGGAGAGGAAATAAAGCTGGTTGCGAAATTTCAAAAACAGAGAGAGCTCTAAAACACCAAACCAGATGAACCCCAAGGCTAAATTTTCACTCAAGGTGAATTTGAACAGCCAGGAAAAAATGAACGTACTGAGGGCAATAAGTAGTCCAATCCAAGCCGATCTTGTATTTGCTTGGAGTTTAAGTAGGAGGAAAAAGGACAATAAAAAAAGAAAAAACAAAACGCCATTAGCGACAGAAAATCCGCTGAGACCAAAAATAGCATAGAAACCGGCGAGCCATGCAATGTAGCCTAGAGAAAAATGAGTCACCAATTTTCCGCCGGGAGTATAGTTGAAGCCGGGAAAATTGAGCGCTGTGCCCGGGCCATAGATTTTGAAAAATTCCTGCGAGGCAGTCGAGTCAAACTCCAATTGATGGTTTTGCGCTAGACGGATAGCCGCTTCGCTGAATGATCCCTGATCGCGTCCGGAAAAAACAGAGGGCGTGGTGAAGAAAGTTAGGGTGACAATTGATAGGGTGATAATTATCAGCGCGATTAGTGATGGGATCGATCGACGTGAGATTATGCGCCTGTAATTTTTGACCATGAGCCAAAAAAGAAAGCTGGCGCCGGCGAGAAGATAGGCTAATAAGATCGGCCAATAAAAAATTCGCAGCATTGCAAGGACAATCGCCAAAAAATCCCACCCCAAAACAAAAATTCCGAAGGCGGAAAAAAGCTCATATCCATTGAGATTTTGCAGTTTTTTCATCACCTCTATTATATCGGGAAATTTACTTTTTGCCAAACAAATAAGGTTGGGCTAAAATTAAAGCGCAGTTACTTAAAGCTGAAAGACTAATGGGTGGTTAATTGGTGGCAAGATAATGATGAAATTTGACAGTTGAAAGCGGATAGGGTAAAGTAATTATGTGCAATATATTGCACAAAAAAGATATTATTTGAGCAATATAATTAGCAGTTAGTTTGAGGAACTATGGAAAAGCAACAGCTTAAAAGTGTCCTTTTGGAGCAAAAGATGGAAATAGCCGAATTGCTAGAAACTAAAACCATCCAGCGAGATCAGGAGGTCGAAGTCAGAAAGGCGCTAAAAAACAATTTAGTCAAGGTGCTCATTGGAGTCCGTAGGTGCGGGAAGTCTTTTTTAGCACATCAAATTCTTAGGGGCAAGGAATATGGGTATGTTAATTTTGATGATGAAAGATTTATCGGAGCCAAGACGGAAGATTTAAACGATTTCTTGGAAGTGCTAAATGAAATAACTCCGAACGTGAAATATCTGCTTTTGGATGAAGTGCAAAATATCGAAGGTTGGGAATTGTTTGCCAATCGCCTGAAGCGTTCCGGATATAATTTAGTGATCACTGGTAGCAATGCCAAACTGCTCAGTCAAGAATTGGCAACACATTTAACTGGCAGGCATGTTTCTCTTGAACTATTTCCGTTTTCATTTGGGGAATTTCTGAAAAGAAAAGGCCTACAATTTTCAGGGACAGACTTGTTTTTGACGAAAAATCGAGCCACTGTCAAAAAAACGCTGGAAGAATATCTGCAACAAGGCGGTTTCCCAGAGCTGTTTTCTGTTGAAAATAAAAAGCAATATTTGCGAGATCTGTATGATAAAATAATCAGTCGCGATATCATGCCTCGCCATAAAGTCAGATTTGGGAAAGAATTGAAAGAACTGGCCGTTTATCTTTTTTCCAATTTTGGTTCTCGCTTTACCTATCGCAAGTTGCAAAAAGTTTTTGAAATAAAAAGTTCACACACGGTGAAAAATTATGTCAATTATTTAGAGGAAGCCTATTTAATCTTTGAACTTTTGCCCTTTTCTTTCAAATTAAAACAACAGCTAAACAGTGCGAGAAAAATCTATTGCATCGACAATGGCATGATAAATGCGATTTCTTTTCAAAATTCTCCCAATTCAGGCCGGATGCTGGAAAATTTGGTTTTTTTGGATTTGAAAATGAAAAATAAGGAGACGTATTTTTATATAAATGAAAATGGCGGTGAAGTGGATTTTCTGATCAGAAAAAACAATAAAGTAACTGAGCTTATCCAGGTTTGCTACGACTTGAAAAATATTGAAACCAAAGAAAGAGAATTGTCGGCTTTGGTCAAATCAAGCAAGGAGCTTAATTGCAACAAACTCGTTGTCGTAACTTGGGATGAAGATGGTGAGGAGGTGTATAAAGATAGAAAAATTCAATTCATTCCACTTTGGAGGTGGCTGTTAGAGCGCTAGTATTTTATATCAAAACAAATTTATTAAAACATCAGCGTCGTGAAAAATATCAGCCGGAATTTTTCCTGAATTTGTGGTATAATTAAGTCAGCCAAAAAGCTGGATTTTTTGCAGTAAAAATCCAGGTTATTTCACTTGAAGCCATAGAAACAAAAAATGCATAAACACAAACTAAAAATCTTTTTCGTCATAATAATATTCTACGGCTTTTTCGGCTGGGCGAAAAATTCTCACGCGGCGGATTTTTATATCACCCAAAATACATCCGGCTTTGATACTGGCGCAGATTGTGTTAATGCGCATGCGATCAGTTGGTTTAATACATCTGGCAATTGGTCTAATCCCAAAGCTGAAAGCAAAATCGGTCCTGGGGACACAGTACATTTGTGCGGAACGATCTCATCAACTCTGGTAGTGGAAGCTAGTGGATCGGATGGTAATGTGATAACTATCTTTTTCGATCCAGGAGCGAAATTGTCCCAGGCCGCCTGGGGAACGGCGGAGTTGTCGTCCATTTATGCCGATGGGAAAAATTACATAGTTATTGATGGTGGAGAAAATGGGACTATTGAAAATACGGATAATGGAACTGGTCTTGGCAATTCGGTCAATTCTACTTTTCTTAATGTTTCCGGTAATCCGTCTCATTGGGAAGTTAAAAATATGACATTTTCCAATATGTATGTCCGAGAAGAGGGAACGGAGGAGAATGCCTATGGAACGGCAGCTGAATTTAGCGGAGTACTTAATGACATCTCATTTCATGATAATGTGGTTCATGACGGAAATAAAGTGGTATATTTTTCCTGGTATGGCGGAGTTTCTGCCAATGTTAGTGTCTATAATAATGCTATTTCCGACAGCGCGGTAGCTATCACCGTCGGGTCTGGCTATGTGGATTCATCGATTGAAAATGTTCAAATATATAACAATGACTTGAGTCGGGGGCTAAAGTGGAGCGGCGCACCAACTATCCATACTGATTTGACCCACGTCTTTGCTGCACACACAAACACTCAAGTCACCGGACTTAAAATTTACAATAATTACTATCACGGCGCATGTGGCACAAATACAACCACAGCCTTATTTGGCGAAGGGCCCATTATTGGTCCCAAATATTATAATAACTTGTTTGTCATGGATGTTAACCCCGGAATCTGTTCAAATGGCATGATTTATCTGAAGCAGGATGACGGCGCGTTGATTGTCAATAATACCTTCATTTCTGCTGACGGAGTGACGGCCATAGAATTGGGAGGTGTCACCGACGCGGTTGTTGAAAATAATTTATTTAACAATGGCGGACTAGCCATCGGTCCCTTTTCCAGCGCTAGTAGTGTCACTGAATCTGACTATAATTTATTCTCTTCGGGAGAGACGTTTCTTAACGGAAGTTGGTCTCAGTTGGATTTGCCAACCTGGAAAGTAGCGCATGAGACATTCGAATTGAATAGTAGAACAGGAAGCCCATTACTTGATGGAAATTTCAAGCCGCAAGGCGGATCTCCCGCCATCGATCATGGTGTCAGTCTGGCGGGCTATTTTATCGTCGATAAGGCTGGCGTCTCCCGTCCGCAAGGCGCTAATTGGGATATCGGCGCCTATGAATATGTTTCTAACGAAAGCGATGCCACTCCGCCAGCATCACCAAGTGGACTTTTCGTGGACTGATGATTCTCTAGGTAAGTATTATTGGTTGGCATGGTTGGACAGTTTAGACTAAAAGTGCTAATATTTAGCAGGAGTTTTGGATGTATTTTTTAAGATTTAAAACAAGTTTTCTCTTTATCATAAAAAGAAAATTATTACTTTATGTCAAAAATAAGTTTTGAGCCTGGGCGATCCAGAGGTTTTCGCGTGCGGTTCTTTTTAGCCCTAAAAAGATTTCTGCGTAAAAAAAACGTGATCCGGTTGAGTTTTTTTGTCGTTTTCATCTTAGTCTGCTTTTTTATCTTTTCTTTTGTGAAAAGCAATAAACAGATTATTGGCGTGAAAACCTTGTCGGCATTGAATAAAATTTCCGGTCTTTTGCCGATCACTAAGGATGAGCAAAAAGAGTTGTCCGTTTTAAATACGCTAGTGGAGAATTTCACTAAAAAAGACGGAACGACAAAAACTTTTATGCTTCTTTTGCAAAACAATATGGAATTGCGTCCTGGTGGAGGCTTTTTGGGGCAATATGCCATCATTAAAATAAAAGATGGCGAAGTCGTTTCGTCCTATTTCGAAGATGCCAATCTTTTAGATCAACGGATCAAGGCGAAAATCCCGACTCCCTATCCCTTCGAACGGATGATGCAACTCAAAAATTGGAAATTCCGCGATTCTAATTTCTCACCGGATTTTCCCACTAATGTTGCTAAGGCCGAATATTTTTATCGCTTGAGTGGCCGGGGAACTGGAGATTTTGATGGCGTGATTGCGGTCAATGCCACCGTGCTCAATGATATTTTGAAATTGACCGGACCAATCAGCGTGCCTGGTTACAACGTAGAGCTCAATTCAGATAACGGTTTTCTCAAATTGGAAGAAGTGGTCGAAAAGCAATATATCATGAACCCGGATATTGATACGCAAAACCGCAAAGCAATCATGAAACAATTATTGCCGATCATTATTAACAAACTTTTCACTTTAGGTAATATTTCCAAGCTGACCGATCTGGCGCATCAAGAATTTCAATCCAAAAACGTGATGGTTAATTTCAAGGATCAAAGTTTGCAGTCGCTTTCCTCCAGTGTTTTTTGGACCGGAGAGATGGCGCAGGATTGGAGTGGCGATTACCTGATGATGGTGGATGCTAATATGGGCGCGTTGAAAACCGATTACTACATAAAGAGGGAAATCACCTACGACATTGATCTCACGACGGAAAAACCGACGGTCAATCTAGAGATTCTCTACAAAAACACCGCGCCATATGGCGATTGGCGCACCAGCGACTATCACACCTATATGCGACTCTATCTGCCCAAAGGCGCCACGCTTTTGGAGCGGGTAATGATGAACAATATCAGCGCCGGCGAAGATTTTGGCAAATCCTGGATTGGTTTCATGGGGCACGTGCTGATTGGCGGACAGACTGATGTGAAAATCAAATATGAATTGCCGGCTGAATTTCCGCGTGATAATTACAAGCTGCTCATTCAAAAACAATCCGGTGTTTCAGATATTCCAGTTAAGGTCCACGTAAAAACAAAAGACGGCGAGTTCAATCAAGAACAGATAATGAATAGCGATTTGAATTTTGAAGTTAAAGAAGAAACAAAACAATGAATGATGTAGTTAGCCGCTATACGGGAAAGATTTTTTCTGTGCTTCAGCAGGATGGTTTTTTTGGTGGCTTGAAAAAGATTTTAACAGGATTTTTTTTCGTGTTGCGTCCGGTTGGATCGGGGGATATTCTTTTCATTTCAAGCGGAGCGGTAGGGGATAGTTCGCGTTATCGAGTTCGGCATATCGCGGAGGAACTCAAAATGCATGGCTTCAGATGCAGTTTTACCGTTCAAGAACACCCGGCGCTTTCCAAGTGTGCGGATCGGTTCAAAATATTTATTTTTCATAAAACCACTAACATCCCGCAGATAGCCAAATTGGTTGAAAGGATAAAAGCACAAAAAAAGGAAATTATTTTTGAAACCGATGATCTTGTTTTTGACCCTAAATATATTAAAACACAGGATTTTTTCTCAAACAGCAATGCCGGAATGAAAAAATTCTATGAAAAAGGTTTGGGAGTGGAGCTTGTGAATGATGCATATGTGAAAGTTTGCACTGTCTCAACTTCATTTTTGGCAGAAAAAATGCGCGAACTTGGCAAGCAAGTTTTCATTGTTTCCAATAAACTTTCCGAGAAAGACTTATCAAATGCTGATAAGATTCTCGAAACTTCATTTTCAGGTGGAAAGGGGACCGTCAGAATAGGCTATTTTTCTGGCACTCATTCCCACAATCGAGATTTCGCAACAATAACAGGAGCGCTTATGCAGGTCATGGAAAAATATAGCCACGTAGAATTATTTTTAGTGGGCCCATTGGATGTCGAGAGCTCACTTAATAAATTTAGCGATAGAATAAAACAATTTTCATTTGTCCCGCGTGAAAAACATTTTGCCAATATTGCCAGTGTTGACATTAACATTGTCCCACTGGAAATTGGCAATCCATTTTGCGAAGCTCGCTCGGAGTTGAAATTTTTTGAAGCTGCCATCATGAAAGTGCCCACAATCGCGGCGGCAACGCAGACATACCGCGGCGCAATCGAAGACGGCGTGACTGGATTTTTGGCTGGAAATGAGCTAGAATGGACGGAGAAATTGGGGCGTTTGATTGAAGCCAAAAATTTACGTCATGCAATGGGCGAGCGGGCAAGAGAAAAAACCCTCAAAGATTATACGAATAAAAATAGCCATAGCTGGGAGTATTATAAATATCTAAAGTCAAAATTGTAAAAAGTTCTTTTTAAAATAAAGAAGCTACACATCCATGGATAGGAAATGTAGCTTCGGCCGGAGAATGAAAAGAATGGTGCGGGAAGTGTCGAAGGGGGTTATTTCAGATATTGCTTCATTACGACCACATCTTTCCCGCTTAACTCATAAAATCTTTCTATTTCCTCGAGTACGATTGCAAAAATGTCAGGATGATTTACGTGACATTCGAAGCCACGGTAACTCTCGTTGCGACTTACAACAAGAAGAACTTCTTTTATCACTGTGACAGGTAGAAACTTCCTGCCAAACAGCGAAATTAGCCATTCTCTATCCTCGCGGACTATTCTGTAATCATTAGTGTTGGTTATGCCATTTTTTTTCAGTGCGATGATGGTTGGTGGCATTGTTTGTGTCACTCTCTTGACGATTTTATTGAGAGCTGTCTCCAATAGGGCATCGTTTTTAATCCATTCATTTTCGATTATGGTAACAGACATACACTTTCCTCCTTTATAGTTGTTTACAAAGAACCGGCTTCTCTCCGGTCGGCAATATTCAATCCATACAGTTTTGATTTTATAACCTAGCACAGATTACTGGATTCGTCAATCTTCCAATATTTTCTCAAGTAGGCTAATATTAGGAGGTGAGTGTTTGATGATAATTTTAACTAATAAAATCAGCAAAAAATCATGAAAGTACTTGTAACAGGCGGGGCTGGGTTTATTGGCAGCTATGTCTCGCGGGCGCTTATTCGTCGGGGCGATGATGTCGTTGCAATTGATAATTTTCAAGAATATTATCCTCGCGTTTGCAAGGAGTTTAATTTGGACTTGATTAATCTCACCGCCAATAAGCCTATTGAGTTTACAAAAGTTGAAGAAATAAATCCTGTGCACGAAAAACTTTCTACCTATTATCCCAAGACAGATGCCACGCCAGGAAAGTTTGTTTTTGAAGAAGTGGATATTGTTGATTTTGACAAGCTTAGAAATCTATTCGAAACGCACAAGCCAGACGCGATTATTCATCTGGCGGCTATGGCTGGTGTCCCACTTTCAGCAAAACAACCCCGACTCTATACGCAGGTGAATGTTGATGGTTCAGTTAATTTGTTGGAATTGTCAAAAGAATTTGGAATCAAACAATTTGTGTTTGCCTCTACTGCTTCGGCCTATGGGCAAAAAGATCATAAGGTCAAGGAAGAAGAAGGCGTGTCCTATCCATGGTCAGTTTACGGAGCCACAAAATCTGCGGTTGAGGTACTGAGCCATGCGTTTTTCAAGCTTTTTGGACTGAACATTGCTATTGCTCGAATTTTTGGCCCTATCTATGGCCCTTTACAGCGTCCTTTCGGCATGCTTATCCAACGGCTTATTAATTATGTACACAATAGTAAAACGCTGACTGTATATGGAATCAAAGGATTGGAGACAGCCAAGGATTTTACTTATATTGATGACGAGGTGGATGGACTTCTGTTGTGTTTAGATAAAAATATTGGATACAATGCCTATAATATTGGGACGTCGGACGTAATTCCACTAAAAAGCTGGTTTGATGCAGTTGGAGACGCCCTTGGCGAATCGGTAAAGTATGAAATTGTTGATGCGGATCCTGGGGATGTGGCAACTAGTGCAGACATTACCAAGGCAAGAACCCAATTAGGGTATGAGCCGCAAATGGATTATCGAGAAGGTGTCAGGCGTCAAGCAGAGATATTTAACCTGATGCCCGAGTGGTATAAAAAAATGGAAGATGTGTAATTTAATTTCTTAAGCATAAATTAAAACTATGAAGGTACTGATTACCGGAGGGGCGGGGTTTATTGGGTCGGCATGCACGAAGGCGCTGATCGATCGGGGCGATGAAGTTGTGATTATTGATAATTTCAATGATTATTATGACCCATCGCTGAAAGAAGCGCGCATTAAAAAATTTCTTAAGGGGTATAAATTTAAACTTTATCGTGGAGATATTCGAGATGAAAAATTGATCGACAAGATATTCAAAAAAGAAAAATTGGACAAAGTGATTCATTTGGCGGCAATGGCCGGCGTGCGCAATTCACTGCTCAATCCAAAACTATATGCGGATGTGAATATTATGGGCAGTCTTAATCTTTTGGAAGCCGCGGTTAAATATAAAATTAAAAATTTTGTTTTTGCCTCATCCTCTTCGGTTTATGGCAACAACAAAAAAGTGCCTTTTTCCGAATCTGATCCGGTGGACACGCCAATCTCTCCTTATGCCGCTTCCAAGAAAGCGGACGAACTCATTGCGCATACCTACAGCCACATCTACGGACTTAACATCACGGCGCTCCGATTTTTTACCGTCTATGGCCCGTGGGGTCGGCCGGATATGGCATTGTTCCTGTTTACAGATGCGATCACCAAAGGCGAACCGATTAAAGTGTATAATTATGGCAAAATGAGTCGCAATTTTACCTATGTTGATGACATTGTGTCCGGCACGCTCACTGTGCTCGACAAATGTACGGGTTACGGCGTGATGAATATTGGTGGCGACAAGGAAGAAACCCTTTTGCGTTTTATTGAAGTGATTGAAAAAAATGTGAGGAAGATTGCGAAGAAAAATTTGATGCCGATCCAACCGGGCGATGTACCTTCAACGGTGGCCGATATTAAAAAACTGCGAAAGCTGGGTTGGAAGCCGACGACCAGAATTGAGAAGGGGATCGCTAATTTTGTGGAGTGGTACAAACAGTACTACAAGGTGAAATAAATGCGACTTTTTGTAGATGCTTAGTTGAGTAAGAAATAAATGGTTCAAGTCAGAGACTTGAACCGACACTGCAGTTAAACAATTATGCTCAAAAAATTTCGTAACAACGCTTTTGCCTGGAACAGCTTCGTGCTGTTTTCCGGCAGTATGGTGAATAACGTGCTCAATTACATTTTCCACTTGGTAGTGGGAAGAATGGTGAGCGTGGCGGTTTATGGCGAGACGGAGTCGCTCATTTCGCTGATGATGATCATCTCCGTTCCCGCGGCGACGCTTGTCATGGTGATGACGAAATATGCCGCGCAGTGTAAAGCGCAAAATGACAAAAAAAGGAGTTATGAACTTTTGCGTTATTTCAACAAAAAAGTCGTGCAATATGGCGTACCGATTTTTCTCGTGACAATTCTCCTTACTCCGCTTATCAGCCGATTCCTTAATATTGAAAGCACACTACCACTGATCATTGTTTGGACTTCGATGCTCCTTTCGCTTTTTTCTGCCGGGGCTTCCGGGATGCTTTCCGGTTGGCAAAAATTCAAGGAATCAAGCTGGGCCGCGATTGCCGGTGGTGCTCTGAAGCTCTTTTCCGCTTTGATTTTTATCGCTATCGGACTTAAAATTAACGGATTGATGTTCAGTTTTTTCTTGTCTGCTGTCGCGACCTATGTTATCGCGCTCATTTGTCTTAAATTCATTTTTGTGGCCGGAAAAAATGATGAGCACGAAATCAGTGAGCTCAATTTGGGAGCGATGAAAACTACGGTGATGACTTTTTTTCTCGGTAATCTGGCGATCAATGCTTTGGGTAATTTGGATATGGTTCTGGCCAAACATAATCTTGACGATATTTCTGCGGGGCAATATGGAGCGCTCACGATTGTTTCCAAAATTATTTTTTTTGCGACCGGCGTGATTGCTTCCGTGCTTTTTTCCATGTCGGCGGAACATAATCATAAGAATGGCAACACAAAAAAACTTTTCCTGCAGGCCTTCACTCTGATGACTATCGTGTCTGTCATTTCTATCGCAGTCTATTTTATGGCGCCAAAATTGATTCTGTCTTTGCTTTTTGGCGCGAAATATAACGCGGTTTCGGCTTATTTAGGCTGGTTTGCGATTATGGTGGTGCTGTTTTCTCTAGTGAACTTGACTTTGCAATATTTGCTTTCCTTGCAACGAGTGAAGGTGGTTTACGGAATGCTCTTTGTGGCTGTTTCGGCGGCCAGCGCGATGCTCTTTTTCGGTCATACGATTTCTGCTATACTGGCCATAGGCATTATTGCTCAAACAGTCGCGTTGCTCAGCGCGCTGCCTTTTGTCTTTAACTCGTTTACTAAAGAGCCCGCATAAATATATGGAACCAGGAAAAAAAATGATTTCTATTGTTGTTCCGCTTTATAACGAAGAAAAAAACGTTCCGCTTTTTTATGCCAAAATTCAAACGGTACTCGACAGACTTCCTTATATTTGGGAGCTTATTTTTGTAAATGACGGCAGTTGTGACAAGAGTATTTTGGAATTAGAAAAAATTGCCGAGAAAGATGCTCGGATAAATGTTTTGGATTTTTCCCGCAATTTTGGCAAGGAAATCGCAGTGACAGCTGGAATCAACAGCTGTCGCGGAGAAGCTTGTATAATTTTAGATGCAGATCTCCAGCATCCGATCGAAAAAATTCCTGAATTTATCGCGAAATGGGAAAAAGGCGCGGAGGTTGTCGTTGGCGTGCGAGAGAAAAGTAAGAAGGAAAAATTAATAAAAAGAATGGGTTCCTATCTGTTTTATAAAATGATCAATCGCATATCAGACATGGAAATTGTGACGCGCGCAACTGATTTTCGCTTGTTGGATCGCATCGTGATTGATGAGTTCAATCGGCTCACGGAAAAAAATCGCATGACGCGCGCGCTGATCGATTGGCTCGGTTTTCGGCGTGAATATATCTATTTCGAAGCCAACGAGCGGATCCATGGTGTTCCGGCCTATAATTTTTGGAAATTGGTCCGGCTAGCGTTTAATAGCATGATTTCCTTCAGCTTGTTTCCTCTGAAGCTGGCTGGCTATCTGGGGATTATTATCACATTTTTTTCCGGGCTTCTGGGAATTTTCATCATGATTAACCGCTATATAACCAATAATCTTTATTTCTCCGGCCCGGCAATTTTAGCGGTCGTAATTCTGTTTTTGATTGGCATCGTACTTGTTTGTCTTGGGCTTATTGCGCTCTACATCGCCAACATCCACGCTGAAGTGACTAATCGGCCGATGTATATCGTGAGGAAGCGGAAATAATTTTCGAGAAGATCCTTGATTTACGTCTGTCATAACTTGCTTTCAATCAACTTTAAATTTGCTTGCAAGTTCTGGTCGGTCGGACTAATTTCGACCGCTTTTTTGATTGCTTCATGCGCTTTTCCAAACTCACCTCGCGTGAAGTAAATCGAAGCGAGATTTTGAGCTGATTGCCAAAGTGCCGGATTTAGTTCCAGCGCTTTTTGGTAGCCGGCAATGGCCTCATCTATTTTTCCCATCGCTTGGTAGGTGTTGGCTAGATTATGATAAGCATCGGCGTAGCGGGGGTTAATTTCGGTGGCTCGTTTAAATTCTAAAATTGCTCGGTCATAATCTTTCCGGCGGGCATAAACATCGCCGAGGTTGTTGTAGATGACGTGTCCGGATGGAGAGGTTTTTCCCGTGGAAATCCAAAGATTATCCTCATTGTCCCAGTCAATATTGCGCACGATCGTGCGGATGGAGAGCGCCAAAATTATCAGCGCAAAAATTGCAGAGAGCCAAACTTTTTTTTGGGGAAATTTTTCCCAGAGCCATGTAAAAAAGTAAGCGAAAGTGGCGAGGATGCCCAGTGTTCCGATGTAGGCGTAGCGTTCAGCGACGATCCAAGAAACTTTGAGCGGAGTGAGTGTTGGAGTGAGAGAGATGAAGAAAAATGAAAGCCAAAAAAAGACAAAGCGATTTTTTTTCCAACCATAGTAAGCGAGGCCGGAAAAAAGAAGAAAGACAGAAAGGCAAGCGAGATAGCCGATTGTGTTAAAAGTCAATTCTGTGTGATAGAGCGTGAGACCTTGTGGCCAAAAAATGAGGCCAAGGTAGGAACTGATAGCCACGGGGATTTGCACCAGTGGGTTATACAGTCCGCTGGCATCTGCATAATATTGCGTGTTCAAATCAGAGAATCTTTGACTCGTTCTGGTTAGATAGATTGAAGTAAAAATGACAGAAGCAATAAGGAAGGGTAAAAATTTTTTCCAATTTTTTTTCAGATTGCCAAAGGCCAATTCATAGAGCGGAAAAATGGCAAAAAGAGCGACCGCTTTTTCCGAAGAAACGAGCGCAAAGAAAAAAAGTGTGCCAGAATAGACTAGCAGTTTTTTTGAATTTTTTATCGATTGAAAAGAGAGCAAGTATAGGAGAAATGAGGCGAGAAAGAAAAAGGCATATTGGCCATAGGGACGAGCGGAGATCCAAGAAATTGATTCGGTTAGAATCGGGTGGACGGCGAACAGCAGGGCGGTAAAAAGAGCGAGTGGCTTGTTTTTAGCCAGAAGAGTGAGAATGATAAAAATGAGGCAAGTTGATCCAAGGTGAAAAAAAATATTTACGGCGCGAAAATAAAAAGGAGCAATTAGTCCGAATTTAACCAAGATGAAGTGTGGCAAGAAGCTCCAGGAGGCAAGATAGCGCAGATAGCTCCAGTCGGACAAAGCGGCATTTTTTTGTGTTCCAAGAATGTCATCAGAAACAAAGGCATTATCGAAAGAATTAAGATAGCTGATAAAAATCAGAACAAAAAACAGGATGAAATAGTTGATATTTTCCAAAAGGAATGTTTTCAGTTCAAAGCCGTCATTTGTTTTTGAAAGAGGCGTATCTTTGGTAGTTGGATTATTACTGAATAAATTCCGGAATTTTTTTTCTGGCAGATGATTTTTGAGATATTTCAAGATAGTTTTTTTCGGCAAACTCAAATCGGCCGCCATTTCTTCCAAGGAAAGCGTTTCCCAATTTTTTTTAATAAATTTTTTCTGGTCGGAATTAAGTGCCATTGTGTTTTTAATTCTAATATATTATGCTTAAGAAGTAAATTAAGCTATATTTTTTATGAATTTATCTTTACCGGTGCATCTTTCGATCCATTTGTTTTTTAGCCTCTTGGCTGGTCTTATCGCGTGGCGCATTTGGAAAAAGCCGTTTTGGGCATTTTCATTCGGTTTTTTGGGTGGATTTCTGATTGACCTGGATCATTTCATTGACTATTTCCTGGCTTTTGGCTGGAATTGGCAATGGGAATATTTCCAAAATGGTTACCAATTTCTGAAATCAGGCAAGATTTATGTGTTTTTTCATGGTTGGGAATATGTGCTTATTTTCTTGCTCTTGGTCTATTTGCTCAAGAGTAAATTAGCCAAAACTGTATTTTTGGCCTTGGCTTTGGGGGTATTTTTCCATCTGGTGGCGGATGTGATTATTGACGATACACCAGTGAAATCCTATTTCATCAGCTACCGCATCAGCCATCATTTTGACATTCAATACATCAATAGCCCGGATAACTATGAGCGGTATCTGGGAAAAAAATTGCGGGTGAAATTTGAATAATTTTGGTACGGGGGAATCCCCTTGATTTATAGCGGGAAATATACTATCATTGAACAAAGAAATGGCTCTTTACTAAACAAGATAAAAAAACAAAAAAACAAGAAGGAGGCTTGTGTTTTTAGGTCTGCTTTTTTTATTTTCATAAAAAAACAAAAAACTTCAAAATAGAGGGAGGAAATAGCCATGAGGAAAAGAAATCGGTTTTTTGGATCTTTGGTCGTTTTTTTAGTTTTGTCAATACTGACGGTGAATGCTAGCGCCACAATTTTGACTAGTGTCAAATTGGCGTGGTGTCCAAACAATGATCCGGCCGTATTGGGCTATAAGCTCTATCGCGGAACGGAGTCTGGCGTCTATGGTCCACCGGTGGATGTTGGGAATGTCACAATGATTGACTTGGCGGATATCGGGATGGAATTTGAGGAGGGCATTAACCAATATTTCGCCGTTACGGCTTATGGTGATAATATTGAGTCGGCTTTTTCTACCGAATTGGTTGTTAATGTTGTCGAGGGCAATGGTGCCCATGACAACTGGACAAAAGTCAGGGGTAGTGCTCTTATTGATGGACTCGATGGTGTCGAAGAAGTACTTTTTGGCACTAGCGGTACCGCCACCTCAGCCAGTCAAAATAAGACTAGCTTGACTGGACTCGACCTGAAAAATACCCAGATGTACGTGGAAGTTTTAGCGGCAGGGACGGGAAGCTATCTCCCCTATATCTCGATTATACTTTCCGTTTTACTTCCTGATAATTCCACGGTAAACGCTACGATGCAGTACAAATATATCGATCCCGAGCTTAATTCTCACACGGCGACCATAGCAACGTTCGGGTTGGGGTTATTCAATGATGGTCAGTGGCACACGTTTAATCGAGATTTGGTTATCGATCTCGTTAGCGCTGATTTTAGTCCTGATTGCAGTGTAATCGGATTTGTCAGCGCCAATGCATATTCATATAAAAATGTGTCAAGATTGCCGCTGTTTGAATCCTTAAGGATAAAAAAGATAATCTTTGCGTCTAACGTGGGCACATCGTCTTGTCCATGAAGATGGTTTGTTTTGCAACACGATAAAAGGGATTTTTCTGAAACGGAAAAGTCCCTTTTGTATTTTTACTTGCCATTTTGGTCTAATATGGAGTATAATTACTTCAAATAAGTTAAGCTTTTTAATTATAAAAAAGATGAAAAAAGAAACACAAAAAAAAGTACTAGAATTATGTTTTTTTTCTTTTCTACTTTTAGGCGGTCTGTCTTTTTCTTTTTCGGCAAGCGCAGCGACGCAAATTTATCGTTCGGTCGGACCAGCCAATACTACCAATCTAAACACAACGCACGAAACAGTGACAATTTCCGGCACAACGGCAACTTTTTCTGATGCGATGCCGAATAATGTTGGAGTAGGTGATGTTTTGCAATATGATATTTCCGGAACAGTCTATTTGGCTTTTATCACTGGTCGAACTTCCAGCTCCGTTTTTTCCGTTCAGTCTTCGACTGGCGGGGCTCCGCATAGCGCCAGCGCTACGCAGGTTGTTAGTGTTTATCGTGCCTATACATCACTTGTTGATGCTGAAGCAGGAATTGAAAGTTTAGCTTTTGATTCGACGGTGGCTAACTTTGATGACTGGACGGCTGGAGGTGATGCTACTGCCAATGATCTGGGTAATGATTTGGTGGCGGGCGATCTGCAATGGAACATTGCTTGTTATGGTGACGCAGAAGATGATGTTAGCGCTGGAGTCGTGATGGTTGGTGGTTGGACGACAGATGATACTCGTTTCATTAAAATATTTACACCTAACCTGACGACGCAAGTAGGCACAAGTCAGCGGCACGCAGGAGTCTGGGGTGAGACGGGTAAATATACGCTAGCAGTTCATTCTGTTGATGGGGATAATCAGAGTGACCCGCCGATCAATATTGGCGGTCCAAATGTCTGGCTGGATGGTTTGCAAATTTTGGATGATAATATGGGAACTGGGAATACGATTGGTGTTTCCCTGGCCAACATTTCCGGACTGACCAGGATAAGTAATTGCATCATAAAAGCACCAGCGGAAGGCTGGACCAGCTATGGCATCATGGCTACGGGAACTGAGACGGGAACGTATAAGGTTTGGAATAATATTATTTCCGGCTTCAGTGAAGGCGGAATTTATCTGATTGGTGAGTCCAATACGCTCTATGCCTACAACAACACCGTTTATGGCGCCTTTGCAACTCTGGGTGGCGAGGATGTTTGTTTTCAAGTCGATTTGGGCACTATTGTGGCTAAAAATAATATTGCGCAAAACTGTGGCATCGGTTATGGTGGTACCGGATCGTTTGATTTAGCGTCGGAGTATAATATAAGCGATTTGGATGATACTCCGGGCAGCCATAATATTGATTCACAAACATTAACTTTCACAGATTTGACCACGGATGCAGAAGACTTTCATCTGGATGACACTGACACCGCAGCGATTGATGCCGGATCGAATTTGGCTAGTGATGCTCATTTGAGTTTTTCAGTTGATATTGACGGCGATACGCGCACCGTTCCTTGGGATATTGGAGCGGATGAAAGTCCTTTCTCCACAGAGCTTGGTGATGAGATTGCGCCAGCCGGACCTTCCGGTTTGGCGGTAAACTAGAAATTATAAATATTTAAAATTTTTTATGTCCAAAAAAATTCTCGTAACCGGCGGAGCCGGATTTATTGGTTCGCATCTTTGTCGCAAACTGTTGGCGGAAGGAAATGAAGTCTTGTGCGTGGACAACTTTTTCACCGGCAATAAAAATAATATTTTGGATCTTTTGGAAAACAAAAAATTCGAGTTTCTGCGCCACGATGTGACTTTTCCGCTCTACGTCGAAGTTGATCAGATCTATAACCTCGCTTGTCCGGCCTCGCCAATTCACTATCAGTTTGATCCGGTGCAGACGACCAAAACATCTGTCCACGGCGCAATCAATATGCTAGGCCTCGCCAAGCGGACAAAAGCGCGGATTTTGCAAGCGTCCACTTCCGAAGTCTATGGCGACCCAGAGGTGCATCCGCAAGTGGAAAGTTATTGGGGGCGGGTCAATCCGATCGGGATCCGTTCTTGCTATGATGAAGGCAAGCGTTGCGCTGAGACTCTCTTTTTCGACTATTACCGCCAGCACAATTTGCCGATCCGCGTCATTCGCATTTTCAACACCTATGGACCGAATATGCACCCGCACGATGGCCGGGTGGTTTCCAATTTCATCGTCCAAGCTTTGAAAAATGAAGACATCACGATTTATGGCGACGGCTCACAGACGCGCAGTTTTCAATATGTCGATGATTTGATTTCCGGCATGGTGAAAATGATGAACAACGAGCAGGGTTTTGTCGGCCCGGTGAATATTGGCAATCCGATCGAGTTTACCATTAAGGAATTGGCGGAAAAAGTGATTGCGATGATTCCGGAAAGCAAAAGCAAGATTATTTTCAAACCTTTACCCCAAGATGATCCGCGCCAGCGAAAACCGGACATTTCTCTTGCCAAAAAAGAACTAGATTGGGAGCCGACGGTGCAATTGGAAGCCGGTCTGCAAAAAACGATTGAATATTTCAAGAGTATTGAATTGTAGAAAAAGTTTTTAATATAAAGTGCGTAATAAAAATTAAAATGAAAAACTCCCCGGCAAATGTTTTGACGGAGGAAGTTTTGCAAAAAAAAGTATGTTTTCTGATCCAACATTTGACTTGAAGTTGAGCCTAGGCCTTTTGGGTTTGTCTGTGCTTGTTGCGCTGATAATTTTGGCGACGACTAAAAAGAAATTTTTAGCGTTGGTCGTTTTTTCAGTTTTAGGAAATTTGAGCTTCTTGTTGAACATTGGTTCAATGATGTTTGATTTTTATGATGTGAAATGGTTGGGATATTTTGCTCTTTTAATTTGGCCAATAATCAATATATATTTAATAATTAAATATTTCTCACAAAAATGAAGAGGGTACGAGTAATAAGTATTTTTTTATTGACTTTAATTTTAAGCTTAGCACCAATTTCGCCATTTCAGGTAGCGTTTTTTGGGAAAGAAAATATCGGATTGAAAAAATATGACGTTAGAGACTTTGTTAGAGGAGAGGAGGAGAGTCCGGATGATATCAAGGGTTATGTGGAATGGACATCGGACAAATTCATCGAAGGAACAGTGTCTGTTGAGGCTGGGGCAACGCTTGTGATTAAAGGTGGCGTGAAAGTGACATTTGACAGAAGATCTTCTTTAAACGTGGCGGGAAAATTATTCGTGAAGGGAACACAAAAAAACCCTGTTATCTTTCAGAAAACGGAAGAGACTAATCCTAGATTCGCTTATTCAATAAATATCGAAGATGGCGGAGAAGCGAGTATTATGAATGCTGATATTAGTGGTGGAGGAAGCTATACGCCACAGATGTTTTTTAATCCATTTGTTAGTACTGTTTATGCCGACAGTCCAACTGGGGCAATTATGGCTTGGTATGGCTCAAGGTTAAGAATTTCCGGAAGTCGTATCCATGATAACAATCTGGGTATAATGGCTAGTCTGGAAAAAGGAGAAGATGTGAAAGTTAATCGAACATTTTTTTCTTACAATGCCACCGGAGACGTGTTTTGTTCCAAGGGTGAAGATGGAGTAATGGCAGATTTTCGCTACAATTGGTGGGGAAAAAGTACTGGTCCGGAAAAAGTGCTTGACCTTGGCGATGGTGAATTCCAGGCAATCAATGAAAATATTGACTGCTCCTATCATCTCACGGAGGAAAAATATCAAGATCCAGTGCTGCTTATTCCTGGAATTTTGGGTTCACAAAAAAAAAGATGGCGAATGGCGAATGGATCTGATTTTGCATACTTATGATAATCTCTACAAGGAGTTTGTGGATAATGGGTATGTCCCAGATAGGGATTTATTTGAGTTGCCTTATGAGTGGCGCGATAGCAATATTGAAAATGCAAAACTTCTGGCGCAAAAAATCCAAGACATTACAACGCAAAATAATTGGCCAAAAGTGGACATCGTGGCGCATTCAATGGGAGGACTACTGGCTCGCGAATATGTAGAATCAGATTATTATGCTGATGATATTGATCAACTAGTTACGCTTGGAACACCACAGAACGGGGCGCCGGGGGCATATTTGAAATGGGATGGAGATGGCTGGTTTTGGGATTTGTCGGATATGTATACGAAACATATATTGACACAAGAAGCGCAGGAAGCAAGAAATCCTGAGTATGCCGATCTTTTTGACTATATCCATCAAAGACCAATCGCTTCACTGCAAGAATTGTTACCAGTGTATAATTATTTGCAAGATGTTGAGAATGACGACGTCTATAAAATTTACCCATTAGACTATCCTGAGAATATTTTTTTAGAAAACTTGAACAGTGCAGAGAAAAAAGGCAAATTAAATTATATCGAATTTGATAAAATAGTTGGAAAAGCTGGAAGTGATGAGGGCACAATAGTTGGATTCAAAGTTATTGACGCTCCAGAAATGGGCAAGTATTGGGATCATGGTTACCCTCTTGGTTTTGAGATTCCACTTATTGGAGATAGAGGATTAACAAAGGGCATTGGAGACGGAACCGTTCCACTCGAATCAGCCAAAAGTGAAAATATACCTAGTGATGAATATGTCGAAATTAATGCTGCGCATGTTGATCTTCCAACAAAAGCGCAAAAAGACATACTCGAATTGCTTACCGGAGTTAGGCCAACTGGAGAAAATGATGATTCATTAATTAAAAATCTTTTAATTGTTTCTGTGTATTCTCCCATCGACGTTCAAATCATCGCGCCAGATGGGTTGCATTGGGCAGGGAAAAAGATCCGACCGCTTGAAGACATAAATCAGATCAAAGGAGCATATTATACGGGCTACAATGGAATTGAAAATGAATTTATCACTATTCCTGATCCGGTGTCAACCGGAGAATATCAAATCATCACCGAAGGGACGGGAAATGGCGGTGATTACCGCGTGGAGGTAGCCAAGATTTCGGAGCGTAGCGACGGGGTGGCGGAAGAATCAACTGCAAAAATTTTTGGCACGGCTGTGGCAGGGGAGACGGAGGAAAAAACAGTTGAAATTAAAGAGGGAAAACTGATTGATGAAAATAGTGACAGGGAAGCGCCGACAGTTGAAATTCAGAATCCAAAAGAAAATAAAAAATATCCCAACGATCGGGTGCTTAAAATTGAGTACTCACTTAGCGATAATCAATCTCAAGCGGACAAAATTACGGCGGAAATTTTTTGGGATAATGCAATTTTGGCAAAAAACGAAATTGATCTGCGTTTGCAAAAACCAGGAACGCACGGTTTGAAAATCGTGGCGAAAGATGACGCGGGGAACGTCGGAACAGCGGAACGTTCGGTGGAAGTTGTGACCGATGCGGGAGCGATACTAAAAAATATTGATTACTATTTTGCGCAAAAACTGATCAAAACTCAAACAGAGAAAAAGTTTCTTTCCGCCCATCTCCTGAGTCTCAAGATTTCCCAAGAGCTCCTTTTGGGGATTGAAAACTGCGCTTATGCGCTCAATAGTAAACTGCGTTTAGCACTGATTTCGGGACTGGAGAGACAAATCAGTTTGGAGATCGCGCTTTTGGAAAAGCACCTCGAAACTGCCACTGCCAAAATAGTCACTCCGGAAGGGAAGGAGTTGCTTTTGGCGAATCTCGCGTATTTGAAAAAATAAGCACGGAGAGTTTCGCAATTTTGTTTGGTGGGTGTATAATATGGAAGTAAGCAGGGTGAGTGCGTAAACCTCAAAAAATGGCTAATTTGATAAAATACAGTTTCATCATTCCGGTTAAAGTTGTCAACGACTATATTCGCGAATCAGTGCCGAAGATTCTGGAGATTTCGCGAGATGACTACGAAATTATTATTTATCCGGACGAAGGTCTGGAAACGGCAGAAGCTTGGCCAAAAACCAGGCAGATTGGCAGTGGTCGCGGTCCGGCCGTGAAAAGAAATTTGGCCGTGCGCGATGCGCAGGGTGAATTTTTAGTTTTTATCGACGATGATGCTTATCCGCGTAAAGACATTTTGAATATCTTAGATCAAGATTTTTCCGATGAAAGTATCGCTGCTGTCGGCGGTCCGGCGATCACTCCCGGATCGGACAGTTTTTTGCAAAAAGTTTCCGGAGCGGTCTTTCTCAGTCAACTTTCTGGCGGCTTTCCTGAGCGCTATGTTCCAGTGGGAGAAAAACATCTAGTTTCTGACTGGCCGACTGTCAATCTGACCGTGCGTAAGAGCGCCTTTCTCAAGGCAGGCGGTTTTGATTGTAATTTTTGGCCAGGGGAAGACACAAAATTTTGTCTGGATGTGATTGATAAACTCAAGGAAAATAACAAGATTCTTTATGATCCAGCGGTGATCGTTTGGCATCATCGGCGCGAGGGGCTCTTGCGACACTTGAAACAGATAGGAGGATATGGGATTCATCGCGGATTTTTTGCCAAAAAATATCCCAAAACTTCCTTCAAATTCCGCTATTTCATCCCCAGTGCTTTTTTTCTGTTTGTTTTTATCGGACTGATTCTTGGCCATTTTTTTGTTTTTTTTGAAATTCTCTATCTTTTGGGCTGGATCATGTATAGCCTGGCGATGCTCATTGTCCTTTTTGATATCACGCGTCGTCAAAAAAATTTACCGATAGCGCTCTATGCTCTGATGTATGTTTTTCTTACACATCTAGTCTACGGAGCAAGATTTTTGCAAGGTTTTCTTTTCACGCGAGAGCTTAAAAGCAAGATGCGTTAGTAAGTGTTTTTAGAGCCTTGGAGAAAATAGCATTTTGGTTTATTATAGAAAATGAAACCTAGAAGTCGTTTTTTTAATTTATAACTTGATCAAAGCGGATTCGTATATTCGCCTGTCTGCGCTCCGTCGGCCATAGTTTTTGGCGGTGAGCCACCGGCAGGTAGGTACGGACTCGTATTTCGTAGAGACCTCATGAAAATCGCTATTTCTTATCCGCCCTTGAAATCAGGAAAGGGCGTTGCTTGTCTTGGTCAAAATCGTCAGTTTCAGTGGTTTAGCACCCCAACCTTTATCTATCCCGTCATTCCCGCTTATGCGGCGTCTCTTCTCAAAAAGAACGGCTATGACGTTTTTTGGGACGAGGGCATTGCGGAAGGTTTGGATTATGAAGCTTGGGAAAAAAGAATAGTTGCTGAGGCGCCGGATCTGATTGCCCTTGAGACAAAAACACCAGTGGTGAAAATGCATTGGGAGATCATTGCCAAGCTCAAAACCAAATTGCCTAAGGCGAAAATAGTCCTGATGGGCGATCATGTGACGGCTTTTCCGGAAGAGTCTCTGCGCGAGTCGCTGGTTGATTTTGTGCTGGTGAGCGGGGATTATGATTTTATGCTTTTGAATCTGGCGAATCATTTAAAAAATGGCGAGATATTAGAAGGGGGATTTTGGTTTCGCGACGGCGCGCAAAAAATTGTTAATTCCGGACCAGCCGATCTATCCAAGCACAACCTCAATGATTTGCCACTCATCGATCGTGAGCTGACGAAATGGAAACTGTATGCCTACAAAAATGGCAATTTCAAGTATACTCCTGGCGCATACCTCATGAGCGGGCGGGATTGTTGGTGGGGGCGCTGTACTTTCTGTTCTTGGACGACGCTTTTTCCGGGCAAGAGTTTTCGCACGATGTCAGCGCAAAAAGCGCTGGCTGAAGTGGAAAATTTGATCAAACTGGGTGTGCGGGAAATTATGGAAGATTCCGGTTCGCTTCCCATCGGGCAATGGCTGGAAGATTTTTGCAACGGGATGATTGAGCGAGGGTACAATAAAAAAATTACGATGAGTTGCAATATGCGCATCACAGGAATTCGCGATCCAAAAATTTGGGCTATGATGAAAAAAGCCGGCTTTCGCTTCATTCTTTTCGGACTGGAATCGGCCAATCAAGAAACGCTGGATCGGATCGACAAAAATCTCAAAGTGGAAGAAATTGAGCCGGGACTCAGGCTGTGCAAAGAGGCCGGACTAGAACCGCATATCACAGCCATGATCGGTTATCCTTGGGAAACGAAAGAGATGGCCGAGCGCACAATTGCACTCGCCAAAAAATTATTCAAAGAAGGTTATGTCGACACCTTGCAGGGCACGATCGTCATTCCCTACCCAGGCACGCCGCTCCACAAATATTGCGCCGAAAATGATTTATTGCGCACGCTAGACTATGCCCACTATGACCAGCGGGAAATGGTGATGAAAGCGCAGATCAGCTCCCTTGAAGCAAAAGATCTGGTGCAGGGGCTGTATAAGTCATTTGCCAGCCCGCAATTTATCTGGCGGAAATTAATATCCATTCGCAATTGGGGTGATTTGAAATTTCTCTTTGTAGCCGGCTGGAAATGGCTGGGAAAGATGATTGATTTTTCCAAAACGAAAAAAGAAAATTGCTAGATATGGAAAATAATTTGCCGACAATTAGTGTCTATATGGCGACGCTCAACGCGCAGTTGACGCTGGATGAATGTTTGCGTCGCCTATTTGAGCAGGACTATCCCAAAGATAGGCTCGAGTTTTTGGTTGGCGATGGCGGATCGACTGACGCAACAGTGGAGATTGTTAAAAAGTATGGCGGAAAAGTTTTTCCTAATCCTTTGAAAACTGCCGAGTCTGGGAAAGCGGTGGCCTTGCGCGAGGCGAAAAATGAACTGGCACTGACGTTGGATTCGGATAATTTTTTGCCTGACACCGGGTGGCTGAAAAAAATGGTGGCACCTTTCGCGGACCAAGAAATTATGCTATCTGAACCGATCAGCTATACTTGGCGTCGTGAAGGCGGTTACATTGAACGTTACTGCGCGCTAATTGGAATGAACGACCCCGTCTGCCTATTTTTAGGCAATTATGATCGTTGGAACTATCTGACCCAAAAATGGACGGCGGTGCCACACGAGGAAATTGATTGCGGTGATTATCTCAAAATTAAATTAACCAAGGCTGGTATCCCGACTGTCGGCGCGAACGGCACAATTTTTCGCACCGCTTTTTTGCAAAAAATCAACACCGGGAAATATCTGTTTGACATCGACGTGATTGCCAAGGAAATCGCCGAGTGCGGTGCGATTCAAATTGCCAAAGTCAAAGTTGGCATCATCCACACTTTTTGCGAAGCGGATTTTGGCAAATTCATCAGGAAGCAAAAAAGACGGATTAAGGATTACACCTTTCACAAAAAAAACAAGTCACGCGTGTTTGATTGGAGCAAATTTGAAATTGGCGGAGAATCATCGCTGGGACTTTTGCGATTTTTGCTCTATACGGTTTTGATTTTTCCCTTGTTTGGGCAAGCGCTGATTGGTTACTCAAGAAAAAAAGACAGGGCTTGGTTTTTTCACCTTCCGGCTTGCTGGGTGACACTCATCGTTTATGCTTGGGGCAAATTTGTGGGAATATTCAATCAGGCGGAGATGAGTCGGGAGAATTGGAAGCAATAAATATGGATTAAATCGGAATAAAAAACAGATAATGCTGGTTGCTATTTTGCAAAAAATTTTTAATGAAACGGTATTTTCAGTCGCCAGAATGCGTGCGGCTTTTTGGGGTCTCTTTTGCAAGAAAATCGGGAAAAGAGTTTTTATCGCAAAGGGTTGCTATCTGATGAGTCCGGCGGGAATTGAGCTGGGAAATTGTGTTACAATTAATCGTAATTCCACGATATCCGGTCAGGGGGGGCTGAAAATTGGCAACAATGTGATGATTGCTTCGAATTGTAGCATCTTAACTTCCCATCACAAATTTGAAAAAAAAGAAGTTCCTATGATGTTTCAAGGAGAAAAGAGAGGGTCGGTTGTAATTGAGGATGATGTGTGGCTAGGCGTGAATGTGGTTGTGTCGCCTGGCGTGACCATCGGAACGGGTGCGATTGTGGGTGCTAACGCAGTTGTGACGAAAAATGTTGAGCCATACTCAATTGTCGCAGGAGTGCCGGCACGCTTTATAAGAAACAGATTTGATTAAGCCAATCATAAACAAGATGGATTTATCTATCATTATAACAACTAGAAATAGGAAAAGCGAATTATTGAGCTGTATTAAATCGATCAATGCTTCCCAGCATGATATTGGGACATGGGAAATCATCGTAGTTGATGATAATTCAAATGATGGCACTGAGAAATTCGAACTTGCGGATCTGGAAGTTGCCAATGGAAAAATTATCCACAATAGTGTTCAGCAAATGACAGCGAGAGCGAGAAATATGGGGTATGAGAAATCATCCGGCAGATTTATCTTGTTCATTGATGATGACAATATTTTGGATCGTGAGATGATTCGGGTGCTTTTTGATTTTGCTTTAACGAATAGTGTATATGGAATAGTGGGTCCGACGATGTATTATCTTAAGACAAAACAGAAATATTTGGATTTTCAAAAAATTAATCTATTTACCGGAAAAACATCCGGTATGATTGACGAAACAAATCATGCCGTTTGTGAGAGTGATGGCGTTCCAAATGCTTTTCTTATCAAGAGAGAGGTCTTTGAGAATTGTGGTCTTTTTGACGAAGAGTTGATTCAAACCTTTGCCGAGTCAGATTTTGCTTTTAGGGCGGGAAGATATGGCTATAAATGCGGAATGTTAAAAAAAGCAAAAATATATCACAATGTTACTCTGGCAGATAATAAAACCGCGCGCGCCCTAGGAGGCAAGTTCAAGCAAAAAGCGTATTGTCTCATGAGAAACAGAACTGTGATTATTGTTAGACATGGCAATTTGTTTCAAAAAACCGGTTATTTGTTATTTTTTTCTTGGGTTTGGCCATTGATTTATTCGTTGTTTATGCTAAGAGAAAAACGATTTGATTTGGTGGGGTTATACTGGGACGGTTTTTTTGATGGAATAAGGTATTTTTTTACCGGAAGGCTGGTGAATTCATTAAAAAAATAGATGTGTGGAATTTTAGGACAACTAAATAGAAGCACTCCGGTAAATCGAGAGTTGTTTTTGGAAATGCTTGAAACGCTCAAAAAAAGAGGCCCCGACCAATCGGGTGATTTTTTTATTAATAATCTTGCCTTAGGGCAAAGACGGCTTTCCATCATCGATCTTTCGCAGGCAGGAAGACAACCGATGTTTAATGAAGATGGAAGTGTCGCTATAATTTTCAATGGCGAAATCTATAATTACCAAACTATCAAAAAAGAATTAGGAACAAGTTACCAATGGAAAAGCAAATCGGACACGGAAATTTTGATTCATGGCTATGAGGAATTTGGGCAAAAAATTGTGGAAAAAATTGAGGGGATGTTTGCGTTTGCTATTTATGATCGGAAAAATAATCTCTTGACACTAGCGCGCGATCATTTCGGCAAAAAACCGTTGTATTACTATTTAGACGAAGAAATTTTTTGCTTCGCATCTGAGCTAAAGGCCATCATTAAAAATCCCGAAATTAAACAAAAATTAAAGATCGACGAGTTGTCTTTGGCAAAATATCTGTTTTATGGTTACATTCCTTCGCCTAATAGTATTTTAGATAAAATAAAAAAACTGGAACCGGCAACTACTTTTCAGTTTGATCTGAAAAAATGGAAAATAATTAATAAGTACGATTTTTGGAAGCTGGAAGAAATTAAAATAAATAATAATTATTCAGAAAACGAGGTACTGGCCAAAACAGAGGATTTGATCAAAAAATCAGTCGAAAAAAGACTAATGTCAGATGTGCCACTTGGCGTTTTTCTAAGCGGGGGAGTGGATAGCAGTCTAATCACGAAATATCTTTCCGATTTTTCTCCGCAAGTGAATTCTTTCACGGTGTGCTACAAAAATTCCAAGGAAGCGGACGAATCGGAGTATGCTCAGCGGGTGGCGTCAAAACTTGGCATAAACTATAATCTTTGCTACTTTGAAGACCAGCTCGTGCGGGAAAATTTTTTGGAAATTTTGGATTATTTGGACGAGCCAATGGCAGACGCGGCAATTATTCCACTCTATTTTGTTTCCAAATTTGCCAAAGATAAAATCACAGTAGTTTTAAGTGGCGACGGCGGAGATGAGCTTTTTGGGGGGTATTCAAAATACAAAGCGCAAGAGTTTATTGAAAATAATCGCTATTTGAGTTTTTTGGCGAGTATCGGAAAAAAAATAACCCCTAAAAATAATCCTTATCACAAATTACTTGACAGTTTTGGGTTAGATTTTTCCCAAAGGCAGTTTATTTTTGGCAGTGGCAGTTTTCTGCCGGAAGAAGCGGAAAAATTATTGAAAAAACCGATAAGCTTGAAGTCAATTTTTGCAGAAGCGCGAAAATATGAAAATACTTTTGGACAAAAAGACGCAATCAATAAAAGCTTATTTCTTGATTGCAAAATTCAATTGCCTGATTGGTATCTTGTGAAAGGAGATCGGGCGACAATGGCGACAGCGCTTGAGATGCGCAATCCACTTTTGGATAAGGATTTGGCGGAATTTGCTTTTTCGCTTTCGGGAAATTGGAAAATCAGAAACGGCGAGCAAAAGTATGTTTTAAAGAAATTGGCGAGCAAATATTTCGACAAAGACCTGATCTATAGGAAAAAAAGCGGTTTTGGTGTACCATTGGACAAGTGGATTCGAAACGAATTGAAAGATTTATTTCAGGAGTATTTATTTCACGATAACGGATTTTTTGATCTGGAATATGTGAAATTGATGCACACCGAACATATGAACGGCAAAGCCGATCATCGCTTTAAGCTTTTGCGAGTGTTTAATTTTAATTATTGGCATAAGAAGTATTTTTTAGGCTAAATTATGTTTTTTATGAAAAGCATATTATTTATCTCCCCTGAATATCCGCCAGAAACCGGAGCGGGGGGCATCGGAACATATGTGTACGAGATGGCGAGAGCGATTAAAAGTTGCGATCCATCAATCTGTGTTTCTGTGTTGGCGGTTTCTTTTGAAAAAAACAAGAGAGGGATGGAAGACGGAGTGGAAGTGATTAGGGTGAAAGCTAATCGGAAAAATCTGCTAGGCGTTCATTGGGCCACTTCTCGCTGGCTTTTAAAAAATTATCAAAATTACGATGTTATTGAAGATGAAGTTTTTGGCGGTTATTGTATCTTAGCTAAAATGCTCTTGGGAAAAAAGTATCACTATCTCGCGCGGTTGCATGGGACGAGTCATGAAGTGTATGCCTTGGAAAGAAGGCGCGGTCTGAAATATTTCATTTTTCGCTCCGTTCTGAATTTTTTTGAGAAGTTCATTGTTAAAAGAGCCCGGGTGATTCTAACCAGTTCTTCGCTTATGGGTGTTTATTCTTTTTTTCTGTGGAACATTGATTTTTCCAAAATGAATATCGCTCCACTTCCTGCCGCATTGGAAAATGTTGAGCTTGGTGATGAGGATTTTCCGGAGAATCTTCGAGGCAAGGAGTATTTTCTTTTCTATGGAAGCGTGCAGAAAAAGAAAGGCGGTGAGGTTTTGAAAAGAATAATAGCAAAAATATTAGCCACCTACCCCTACATGTATTTTGTTATCTTAGGAGCTGATCTTGAGAAACTAGCCAGCTATTTTCGCGGGAATAGTCAAGTGATTTTTTTTGGCTACACTGGAGAGAAGGCGAGGCGTTCAGCAATCATCAGAAACGCAAAAATAGTCGTCTTACCCTCCCAATTTGAAGCCTTCCTCTATACGGCCGTAGAGGCGATTTTTTTGAATGTGCCGACGATCGTGACGAGGAATTGCGGAGTGTCGCAGTATCTGAAAACATTTCCGGATTATGACAATATTGTTATCGAACAGAATAATGAAAATGAGTTTATGGAAAAAATAGAATCCATTATGCAAAACTATGAAAATGCCAAAATAAAAACAGGTGAGCAGAGAGAGCAACTCAGCAGATGCGTTGAGCCGAAAAAGATTGCCAGGCAGTATCTAAATTTAATCGCGGAACAATATGCCGAAAAAAGAAATATTTGAAAACTATATGTCACTGATCTATTCTTCTTCGGAGCGGGAAAATAACATCGACGAAGAGTATGAACGGCTCTATTTTTGGAACAAAAAGTATATTGGCGCAGCTTTGCCTGAAAATAAGGAAAGCCGGTTTCTGGACATCGGTTGCGGATTGGGGCAAAATCTGCATACTTTTTCCAAGCTGGGCTATCGAAATATCAAGGGGATCGACATCTCTCCTGAGTGCGTGGCTTTTTGCGAAAAGCAAGGTTTTGTGGTAGAAAAAATTTCTGCCGAAGAGTATCTGAAAGATAGGGCGGATTTTTTTGATGTGATCACTATCTATCATGTGGTGGAGCATATTGAAAAAAAACAGATAGTGCCGTTCTTGAGTATTTTGAAAGATGCGCTCAAAGCCGGCGGAAAGTTGATCGTCAATATTCCCAATGGCAATAATGCTATCGGAGGAATGCATGATCGCTATACGGACATCACCCACGAAATTCTCTATACTCCCGAATCAATGCGGGAAGTTTTGCTTTTGTCCGGATTTGAGGCGAAAAATATTGCGATTGAGGAATTGGTGGCTTATGCGCCTGATGATAAGCGGTTTATGGGAAAACTGCTGAAAAAAATCATATTGCCCCTGATCACTAAGCTGGTCGATCTGGTTTGGTATGTTTTTTTTATCTCGCAAGGCGCGACACCGCGAAAAAATCGTCCGGTTTTGCTTGCGATAAGTAAAAAATAATAATCGAAACGCTAATTTTGAAATTTTTGGCACGTTGCGATATGTTATGTTAAAATAGTAAGAGAGAAAATATGGCTGACTTGGGCAAATGCGTAAGTCGTGAAAATAATGCTAGAACTGAAAGCTAAAAATATTGTCATTGCCACGCATGTCTATGCGACCGGTCCGGCGCAGGATTTGCGGGAATATTTGCTGAATAATAGTGTCGGCAAGCTTTTGTTTATCGGGCATCCGCTTTTTTGGGATGAAAAATTGTCCGGTTCTGGATATGAGGTTTATGAAAAGGGGGAGTTAAAAGAAGAAAAGTATCGTAAGATCAAAAAGAATTTCGCCCTGTTGGTCTATTCAATCGACATCGCGCTGAATATTTTTTGGACCTGGCAAAAAATGCCCAAGAGCGATCTGTTTATCGGTTGCGATAATCTCAATGCTTTTTCCGGCATAGTTTTGCGCTTTTTCGGCAAAACCAAAAAAGTGATCTACTACGTGATAGATTATAATCCCAAAAGATTTGATATTAAAATTCTCAATTATTTCTATCATAAACTGGATCAGTTTTGTGTGCGGCATGCTGATGAAACGTGGAATCTCTCTCCGCGGATGGCGCAGGCGCGAAAAGAATATTTCGGCTTTTCCGGTGGCAATCAAATCACCGTTCCGATCGGCATTTGGTTTTCCCGTTTTCCGCGTCTGGATTTTTCTCAAATTGAAAAACACACCCTGGTGTTTATGGGGCATATTTTGGAAAAGCAGGGAGTGCAGTATGCCTTGAGGGCAGTGCCTGCCGTAATCGGACAGTTGCCCGATTTTCAGTTTTTAGTAATCGGCGATGGAAGCTATCTGGAAGCATTAAAAAAGCAAACTAAAAAATTGGATATAGGAAAGAACGTGGAGTTTGTGGGTTACGTGGAAAAGCATAGCGAGGTGGAAAAAATGCTTTCCAAATGTGCGGCGGCCGTGGCGCTGTACGAAAAATATGACGAAAGTGGCGCCTTGAGTTTTACCAATTTTTCTGATCCGGGAAAGGTCAAAGCTTATCTGGCGGGCGGGCTACCAATTTTGCTCTCTGACGTGGCGCACAATGCCAGGGAAATTGAGAAAAGGCGTTGCGGATTTGTGATTAGTCAAGACAAGGAGGAAATCGCGGAGAAAATAATTGCGCTTCTCAAAGATGAAAAAACTTTGCAAGAGTATCGCAAAAATGCAATCGCATATGCTAAGGAATTTGATTGGGAGGATATTTTTGAGGAAAATTTAATTAGACTTATTAATCAACAATGAAAATTTCTTTTATTATCCCGTGCTATAACTGTGAAAAAACACTTGACGACACTGTCAATTCAATAATCGATCTGAAACTTCCGGAGTTTGAAATTTGTATGGTGGATGACGGTTCGAAAGACGGTACTTATAATCTTCTAAAAGCGTATGCTCAAAAATATCCGCAAAATGTCAGGATTGGCAAGAATTCGGAAAATCGCGGTGGGGGATTTACGCGCAATGAATGTGCCAAATTAGCTACGGCCGATTGGTTTTTTCTCATCGACTCGGATAACTACTTGGACAAAAAATCTTTCTACCAACTGTTATCTGCTGTGACAGAAAAGGACAACTTAATCACTTTTCAAAATATCTGTTTTTTCTATGACTTTTTGGGACTGGATCTGATCTATAAACACTGGTTATTTCTGAAAGACAAGATGGTCTTTGGCGACCTGCGCAAAACTTCCTTTCATCCGGTCGTGGACGGAAACTATCTTTTTCGCCGGGCGGTTTTTGAAAAAGTTGGTGGCTATGAAACGGAATTTGGCGCTCTTGAATCCTGGTCTTTTGGTTACAAAGCTTTTCTAGCTGGGTATGAATTTAGCATAGTAAAAGGCACGAAGTATTTTCACCGCGTAGATGGAAAATCCTATTGGACGCGTGAGGTGAAAAATAATAGTAATAACATGAAAAATTTGCTATTAAAATTTCCGGCTCAGTTTTCTCCGGCCGAAATTGAAACGATCAAAAAGGCGGAGGATACGCAAACCGCCATCCTGACGTTGCCGAATGATTTTGTGGCGGAGCAGGTCAATTGGTTTTTTCGTGTGATGCTAAAAATGTATTATCTGGTGCATTAATTGGATGGGATGTGCTAAAATTAATAATATGACAAAAATATTAATTACTGGCGGGGCGGGGTATATCGGTAGTCATGCCGTGAAATTTTTTTTGGAACAAGGCTATGAGGTGGTGGTATTTGATAGTTTAGGGCGCGGATTTCGGGAACCGTTGGAAATTCTCAAAAAAATCGGTAAGCTGGATTTTGTACGCGGTGATTTGCGCCAGCCGGCTGACATTGAAAAGGTGTTTAAACAGCATAAGCTTGATGCCGTTATCCATTTCGCGGCGCTCTGTCTGGTTAACGAATCAATGGAGCAACCCGAACTGTATTTTGAAAATAATGTTCTGGGTAGTTTTAACTTGTTTGAAGCAATGCGCAAAGCAAAAGTGAAAAAACTGATCTTTTCTTCCACTTGCGCGACTTATGGCGAGACAAATTATCTTCCAGTGGATGAAAAACATCCGCAAAATCCAACCAATCCTTATGGTGAGTCAAAATTAATGACAGAAAAGATGCTTGCTTGGTACAGCAAGGTGCATGCTTTTCGTTTTGTAATTTTACGCTATTTCAATGTTTGCGGAGCTTCGAGCGATGGAGTGATCGGCGACAGCAAAAAACCGTCTCAGCTTTTGATGCAAAACGCCGTGCGCGGAGCGCTGGGCATCGAACCGTTCGCCTTCACTTGCGCCAAGGTAAAAACGCCAGATGGCACGCCGATCCGCGATTATATTGACGTGGAAGATCTGGCTCAAGCGCATTTTTCCGCTTGGAAGTATTTGGAAAAAGGCGGAAAAAGCGATGTGTTCAATTTGGGCAATGGCAAAGGCTACTCAGTGAAAGAAATTGTCAGTGAAGTGGAAAAGATTTTCGGTCTGAAACTGGAAAGAAAAAAAGCGGCGGCCAGAAAAGGGGAATATGCCAAAATTTATGCTAACCCCAAAAAAGCGATGCGAGTCTTGAAGTGGAAACCGAAAAAAAGTCTTGTCGCAAGCGTGGAAAGTTTGCGCAAATGGTATGCGGGGTATCCGGAAGGATATCGGCGATAAATTAGGGACAGTCATATTGTAACTTATGAATGAAATTAGCATAAAAAAGATAATAGCAGGCGGAGAAAATGCCAATGTTGAATTAAAGTTGTCTTTTTCTGACGAGGTGATTATCAGTTTGGTTGCTTTCGCTAATAGTAAAGGCGGGGTGGTGATTGTCGGCGTGTCTGATGATAAAAAAATCAAGGGTACGGAATTGAATCGGGAGAGTATCGGGCGTTGGGCTAGCGAAATTAGAAGTAAAACGCAACCATTTTTGAGCGTTGAGATTGAAAAGCAGGTAATTGACAATAAAATAGTCGTTGTCTTTGAGGTGGCTGAATTTCCCTTGAAACCCGTGTCTTTCAAAGGAAGGTTCTATCAGCGAAAGAATAATGGCAATCATCTTTTGACTTTGCAGGAAATATCGGAGATGTATTTGCGAACAAAAAATTCCAGTTGGGATTTTTATCCTAACAAAGAAAAAAGTCTGGATGATTTGGACTCCGAAAAAATTGAGAAAATCAAGAGTATGATCGAAAAAAATTTAGGGATTGACTTGGGTGATGCTTTTAGCTTTTTGCGCAAATATTCCTTAATAGTGGAAGAAAATAGTAACGAATATCCGACCAATGCCAGCTTGCTATTGTTTGCGAAAGTCCCTTCCCGGCAAACCGATATCCAGATAGGTCTATTTCAGGACGATATCACAATCAAGAAAGACAGGATAATCAGACAGGATCTGATCAGCGAAGTGGATGAAGTGATGGAATTCATAAAAACATACATTCTGAAAGAATTCATTATTACGGGCAATCCTCAGCGGGAAGAACGATGGCAATATCCTATTGACGCTATTCGAGAGATAGTAATCAATGCGATAATTCACAGAGACTATCAAGAAGGAACCCATTCTCAGTTCCGAGTTTATTTCGACAAGCTCGAACTTTGGAATAGTGGCTGGCTACCGTTTGATTTAACTTTGGATGATGTAAAAACCGGAAGACGAAAATCAAAACCGCGCAACAAGCTAGTGGCGGAAATTTTTCGCGATGCCGGGCTGATTGAACGGTATGGAAGCGGAGTTAAACGTGCTATCGAGCAAATCAAAGACTATGGCTTGCCAGAACCTTTTATCGAAGAGGCTTCTGGAGGTTTTTGCTTTACGATTTTAAGTAAGGAATTTGAAGAAACAAGGCGAAAAAGTTTGGAGAAAACTACCCAGAAAATTGTGGAGAAAAGTTCGGAGAAAAGTTCGGAGAAAAGTTCGGAGAAAAGTTCGGAGAAAATATTGAATATTATTCGAGAACAAAACGAGATAAGCGCAAATGAACTGGCTGAAAAACTGGGAATTTCATCTCGCGCAGTGGAGAAAAATATCGCCAAACTGAAAGAATCCGGGGCTATCCGTCGCATCGGTCCGGACAAAGGTGGGCATTGGGAGGTGGCTAAAATTTAGGATTTGCTATTATGGATGTATCAATTATTATTACAACTTACAATAGAAAGGAGCAACTTTTGGCATGCGTCGCTTCCATCAAAAAAGCGGATTTTTCGGGTATTGCTTGGGAGTTGATTGTGGTGGATGACAATTCTAGTGACGGGACGGAAGAAATAGTGGCGGAGGATTTGTCGGTTGTAAACAGTCAAATCATCCACAATCCGCAGAACTGTTTGGTGGTGAAATCAAGAAATATCGGCGCGCGAGCGACACAAGGGAAATATGTCGTGTTTGTCGATGATGATAATATTTTAGACGTGAAAATGTTTCAAACACTTTTTGATTTTGCGGAAAATAATCCGGAATATGGCATTGTGGGGCCGGCGATGTATTGGTGGCACAACAAAGAAAACTATTTGGATTTTCAGGAAATTAACTTTTTTACCGGAATGACTTTTGGCAGAAAAAATAATCCTCCCCAAAAAGTTTTTGACAGCGATGGTGTGCCGAATGTTTTTTTGGTGCGCAGAACCGTTTTTGAAACGGCCGGCTATTTTGATGAAAAACTGAAAAATGATTATACGGAACCGGACTTTGCGTTCAATGCTAGAAAATTCGGTTTCAAGTGCGGGATGATCCCTGAGGCGAAAACCTATCACAACATTGCCCAAAAAGATCTGCACGGAACAAGGACGCTGGTCGGGCAGTTCAATAATGACAAGGCGTATTATCTGATGCGCAACCGAATCATTATCATTTTGCGCTATGGCGCCTGGTATCATAAACTGGTGTTTATGCTGGTTTTCTCCTGGTTTTGGCCTTTGGCTTATTCTTTCCTGATGCTAAAATCCGGCCGGCCGGAGTTGATGAAAATTTATTGGAGAGGTTTTTGGGATGGGTGGAGGTATTTTTTTAGCGGGAAGACTTAGGTGAATTTTTAGTAGGGTGGTATAATAATAGACAATACATGATAATATGAAAAAAACAGCACTAATCACAGGAATCATCGGCCAAGACGGACCATATCTGGCAAAGTTACTCTTGGAAAAAGAGTATAAAGTCTATGGGCTTATTCGACGCTATACTAATCCAAATTTTTCCAATTTAGATTATTTGGGAATCACTGAAAAAATTGAATATGTTTCCGGTGACATGACTGATGAAAATTCTTTGACTAATATTATAAAAAACGTCAATCCCAACGAAGTGTATAATTTAGCCGCTCAATCCTTTGTGGGTGCTTCTTGGGATCAAGCGAGATTGACTACGGAAATAAACGCATTAGGTGTTCTATATCTCCTAAACGCAATTAAAAACTTTGCTCCAAACGCTAAATTTTATCAAGCGTCAACAAGTGAGATGTTCGGCAACAGTCACGAAGAGGGAATCCAAACAGAGGAAACGCCTTTTCATCCGCGCAGTCCTTATGCGATTGCGAAACTATATGCCTATTGGATGGCGATAAACTTCAAAGAAAGTTACGGGATGTTTTGCGCTAATGGAATTTTATTCAATCACGAATCGCCGATCCGAGGGATTGAGTTTGTGACTCGGAAAATAACGGATGGTGTCGCACGAATAAAACTAGGTCTGGCCAACGAAATCAGACTGGGAAATTTGGATAGTAAACGGGACTGGGGTTTTGCTGGTGATTATGTTGAGGCGATGTGGCTAATGCTGCAACAAGAAAAACCGGACAACTATATTGTTTCTACCGGAGAAACCCATTCAATCCGTGATTTTTTGGATATTGCCTTTGAGCATGTAGGAATTAAGGATTGGAAAAAATATGTCAAGCTAGATCCAAGATTCAAAAGACCGGCGGAGCTTTTCACTCTGCAAGGGAAATCGGATAAGGCCAGAAAAAAACTTGGCTGGAAGCCGCAAGTGAAATTTGAGGAATTGGTTAAGATGATGATGGAGGCCGATATGGAAAGATTAACTAAGAAATAATTAGATGAAGAAAAAAAACATCATTCTTCTTTTAAATGCGTTTTGGAATAATGGCCGAGGGATGAGCGGGGGCGATCAAATGATGATTCAGATATTTAAACGGGTTAGAGAAGAATTCGCTCAGGTCTATTGTATTACAAATATTGATGGAAAAAAATCCATCGAGAGTGATGTCAAAAATATAAAATTTGGCCTGTCTTTGCATTTTTTTGATAAGCTCTGGCTACCATTTAACTATGTATTGAGGACGATTTATGCCAGCAGTATTGTTTTTAAAAAAAACATTGATATACTCTATGTAGGATCGGATTTTTTTCCGGATGTTATTCCTGCTTTTCTGTATAAACTCCTATATCCAAAGACGGTGTGGTTTCAATGCATTTTTCATATATATCCTGATTGGAGAAAACGGCCAGGAAATAAGATGCGAAATTTTTTCGCCCAGTATTGTCAGAAATTTTCCTTTATGCTTTGCAGACGCGCCGATAAAATAATAAATATAAATTATCAAATTAAAGATGGATTGGTGCGTTTTGGACTTAACGCGGATAAATTTGCGGTTAATACTCCGGGAATCAATGTTGAATATTTTCAAAATCTCAAAATTGGCGAAAATACGAAAAAATATGACGCAACATTTTTGGCTCGATTGAATCCCAGCAAGGGAATTTTTGATTTGGTTGATATCTGGAAAAAAGTTGTCGAAAAAAAACCAAAGGTGCGGTTGGCGATTATGGGGGGTGGGAGTAGCGAGATTAATGAAAAGATGAAACGGAAAATAGCCGACGCCGGGTTGGGGGAAAATATTGAGCTGTTGGGTTTTCTGGAGAATGATGAATCGTTTTCTATCATCAAGCGCAGTCGCATTTTTCTATTTCCCAGCCATGAAGAAGGTTTCGGTATCGCAGTGGCAGAAGCGATGGCTTGTGGTGTGCCTGTGATTTCCTGGAATCTGTCAGTGTATCAGGAAATTTTTGAAAATTTTTCTTTACAACTGGAAGAAAATGACGTAGAACTATTTTCTCTAAAAGTTCTTGAAATGCTTGATAATGAGAATAAACGAAGTGAGATTGCTGTTGAGGCTAGCAATTTTGTGAAAAAATATGATTGGAATGCGATCGCTCTTAATCATTTGAGAATATTGCAAGAAAATGTCGAATAATAAATCTTTCAGTTTTAGCATCTGTGTCCCTGTGTATAAAAGCTCTCATTTGATTGGGATTATGCTTCGGAGTGTCTTGGAGCAAGAGAATTTTGATAATTTTGAAATTATTATTGGCGACGATAATCCGCCGGAGCCGAAAAAGGAGATTGAGAAAACTAAAAAAGTAATCGATTCTTTCAATGATTCAAGAATTAAATATTATAAAAACGAAAAGAATCTTGGCTATGCGGTTAATCTGCAAAATATTGTTTCGCGGGCACAAAACGACATCTTGTTTTTGATGGCGCAAGATGATATACTAGCCAAAGATGCTTTACGAAAAACGCATGACGCCTTTCTCCTGGATGAGAACATTGGTGTCGTAACGAGGCCTTATTTTTGGTTTGAAAAAGACATCAAAAAACCGGTGCGAGCGGTTTTGCCATATGATGAAAATAAAACTAAAGTCATTTCGATTTTTGATGGCAAAAAGGAGTTTATGAAAATTTTTGAATCAGTTGGTCAGCTCTCGGGGTTGGCTTATCGCAGAGAATTACTAGAAGTACCTTTTAATGATGAATGTTTTCCGGCGCATATCTATCCTTTTGCGGGAATTCTGCGAAAACATAAATGTGTATTTCTCAAGGAGTATACCGTTGCAATTGGAATAATGGACAGTCAAACCAGATCGGTTTCTTCGATTTATGATCTTTCTCCGACCGAATCGTGGCTCAAAATGTATCGAACGGTGTTTGCCGGAAAAGAATATGAAAAGCAAAGAAAGTGGGGAGAGGAGCATATTTTGACCAATTTTATGGGGCTAGTTCAATTGAAAAATTATGCTAAGCCCGGCGTACTTTTGCGAGAAATAAAGATCTTATTAAGAGAGCGAAGAAAAAATGTGCTTGATTTGAAATTTTGGTTTTTCGTGCTGGGGACAGTGCTTACTCCAAGGTTTATTTTGATTCCGTTGGTTGATTGGTATAAATTGAATATAATAGCTGACCAGCTAAAAAGTATCCAGTTTAACAATTAGAAAGATGCATGAAAAAAATTATTCAAAAATTATACCATAATAAAATTATTTCTAGGGTCTTGCATACCCTGGTTTATAATTTACAGAAGGAGTTGGAAGATTGTGAAACAGTTTTGGATCTTGGTTGCGGACCGGATTCCCCGCTACAATATTGCAAAAACATAACGCGTAGTGTTGGCGTGGAAGCGTTTGCTCCTTATCTGGAGAAATCAAAAAAGAAAAATATTCATAGTGAGTATTTGGATAAAAAAATTGAAGACTTGGAGTTCCCAGAAAACAGCTTTGATGCAGTGATTATGATTGAGGTGTTGGAGCACTTACCCGAAAAGGTGGGAATGGAAATTTTGAAAAAAACTGAAAAATGGGCAAGGAAAAAAGTGATAGTTTCTTCACCGAATGGATTTGTTGCGCAAAAGGCCGTAGACAACAATCCATTACAGATGCATCTATCTGGTTGGGATTATGATAAGATGAAAAAACTCGGATATCACAGTCATGGTTTGGCGGGTTTGAAATTTTTACGCCAAGAGGTCCAGGGTGACACAATGGGGGATGATCTTATGACTTCAATAAGATTTTGGCCAAAACCATTTTGGTTTTTTGGTGCTAGTTTCAGTCAAATCTTCGTTTATTATTTTCCTCGGGTGGCATTTGAGTTGATAAATGTTAAAAAATTAAATTAAGTAATTATTGTATGATATTTCAAGAAATAATTGGGCGTTTCAAGAGCACGGCAGAGAAGATGTTTGAAAAAGCTGTAAGCTTTAATTTTAAAAATATAATAAAATTAGCCGAATTAAATAGTGAAGCTAGGTTTGTCGATCTTGGTTGTGATGATGGTAACATAACTCTAATAATTGCCAAAAAAATTAAAACTAATGATATATCCGGAGTTGAAATAGCTGATAAAAAAGCAAAGTTAGCTGAGGAGCGGGGAGTTTGTGTATATAAGTTTGACTTAAACGGAGCCTTTGATTTGCAATCGAATTATTTCGATGTAGTTCATGCGAATCAAGTTATTGAGCATTTAACAAATTCAGACAACTTTCTCTCGGAAATTTATAGAATTTTAAAGCCAGGAGGGTATGCGATAATAAGTACTGAAAATGCAAGCAGTTGGTGCAATGTTTTTTCTAGTTTGATGGGGTGGCAAATATTTTCTTTGACTAATTTTTCGAAAAAAAAATCTGGCATAGGAAATCCTTTTTCTTTACATGCTGAAATGAAGTTGATAGATTATTGGGGGCATATTAGAATTTATAATATACGTGGGCTGAAGGAGTATCTTGAGGCATACGATTTCAGGGTTGAGGATATTGCAGGTGCTGGGTATTTTCCTTTCCCAGCTTGGTTTGGAAATATAGATAAAACGCATAGTCATTTTATGACTTTTAAGATAAGAAAATAAATCAAAACTTTGATTTTCTATTATGGGGTTAAGTTTTTTTAGAAAAGATCTGAAAATAAAGCTATTTTTTATCATCCTCATGGGGGGATTGTTTTTTGTCAATTATCAAAACCATTTCATATTTGGCAATTCAGATACGCAATTTAGCATAAATAGTCTCCAGAGCTTACATCATAGCCTGTTTTCTTGGAGTGAAGGTTTTAATGATAATCAAGGCGTGTTCTTTCCCTCATTATTTCCAAATTTGTTAAAGGTTATTTTCGAATTATCAGGATTTCCAATGACAAGTATATTTTCTGCAGTATTGGCGTTCTGCGCTATAATCTATTTTTCTTATAAAATAGTAATTGAAGTTCTTGGTTTGCAAAAAACTTCCTATTGTTGGCTCATCGCTACAATTTCTTTTTTTGTAATTGCCAATGAGATGGTGAGGACTTGGCTCATTTCCAACCTGACAATTATTTGGGGGACACTCTTTTTAGTGATGTCTGTGTATTATTTTTTAAGATTCAAGAATAGTCCCAAAAATAAATTTTATTTGTTTTTGTTGCTCGCCGTGCTCTTGTTCGCTCCAATTGATTTTCATTCGATGTTATTGTCAATTATTTTTATCTTTTCTTTTTCACTAGTGGAGATTTTTATTAAAAATATTTCGGTAAAAGAAAAAATAAAAATTTGGCTAACTTTAAAAAATATTATAATAGTTTCAGCTATATTTTTGGCTCTAAATAGCTACTGGATTTTTAATAATGCCTATTCAGCACTTACTGAAAAATCTAACTATGCTAAATATTCAGAAAATAGTGCGAGCACGGATAGTGTGTTGAACTATGTTACTACCTATTTAAATAGACCTTCTCTGGATTTTATTTTCTCAACAACCGGTGATCATGCGGGTAAGTTTTATCCGGCGGTATTCACTTCTTTCGATAGGGGCGCTTCCTTCATTTTTGTTTTGCTTGCAATTTTCAGTATTTATTTTATTAAGAATGACCAGAATCAAAAAAGAAAAATTCAGCTGATTGTTTTATGGATTTTGTATGTTGTTTTTTTTACTTTTTCATTGGGGCCAAACAATCCTATGGGAATTTTTGGCATCTTTTGGAATCATGTTCCAGGTTTCAAGCTTTTTAGGGACTATTTTAAATTCAATCGCTTGATTCTGCCAATTCTTATTGTCTTTGTTTCTTATTCGTCTATAAATATTTTGGATTTTTTGAAGGGAAAAAAATACAAAATATTTTTTTCTGCTTTCATTGCAATTCTCGTTTTAGCTAAGTTTATTCCGTATTTTTTTCTTTTTCCTCTGTATAGACCATTCGAGATCCCTGGTTACTATTATCAGATCAATGAGTATATTTCAAAAAAGAAAATTGACAGTAAAGCACAGATAATGCCTATTGTGAGTTGGTATCAGACATTTGAGTGGTCCAATCAGAATTATGATATGCCAGAGCCACTTAGTTATTTTATTCCTCGGGAAATGTTTTTTAATAACGCTAGCTATGACGAAAGTTATAATGATAAACTAAACAAGCAGTTGCAAAATTATTTAATTGCGGATGACAAACGATTTTTGAATTATGAAAATACACGGAGCGTGGGGTTTTTGGTGGCCAGGAGTGATCTGGGTGTCGATTTTCTGGAAAAGAAAAAAACGGATGTGAATTTTATCGGGCAAGACGCTATTTTGACTGGAGCGGATGAGAGTAGTTTTCTAACGAATAAAACTGAAATTGGAAAACTGTCGATTTATGAGTTAAAAAAAGATCAATTTCTTCCGCATCTTTATACTCCACGAAATTCTCTCGTTTCTGGCCGTCCGCTAGAAAGTCTTCCTAATATTCTTTCTGGTCTGGAGTGGCAAACTCGTTCAGCCGTGTTTCTGGCTGGACAGAACGCTGGAAAAGAAGACCTGTTGAAAAAAATTCAAGAGGCTAATGCGGTTGCTCCTTGCGCAGATGAGGGTGGGGTGATGATGCCAACATTGGAATTCAAAAAAATCAATCCAACCAAATATCGAGTGCGAGTGCACGGTGCGTCGGGAGTTTTTCCGTTGGTGTTTTCGGAATCGTTTAATGAGGGATGGAAGGGCTATTTGGCTTCGCCAGGACAAAGACTAGATTCCCGCCTTCGCGGGAATGACACGCTGGGGAATTATAAAATCCTAGATGGGAACGGGGATGATCAGGCTAATGTTGATGAGATGCAAAGTTATATTGATCAGGGTTATGTGACTACATTGGGGGATATGCGGGAGAAAGCGATTGAGCATAAGAAATGGGTGGACGGCGAAGAGCAGACGGATTATGTTGAAAAATATAATATTGATTTTGTGTCCAAGAATTTTCAGGGGACAATTCAGAATGATAATCTGCCCGATGGTAATATTTTTGAGACCTGGTTTCGGCGTCCGATTGAGAACAATGCCAATCATCTCACCGCCAACGGCTATGCCAATTCTTGGGTAATTGATACGAATCAGATTTGTGACAATGGCAATGTTAAATGCATTAAAAACGCTGACGGATCCTACGACTTTGAAATGGTAGTGGAGTTTTGGCCACAGCGACTTTTCTATGTCGGGCTGGCAATATCTTTGTCGACGTTGCTTGGGTGTATTGTTTATCTGGGTTATGATTGGCGAAAGCGAAAAAATTTGACCCAAAAATAGTTTAGTGTTATTATATCAGTATAATGACACTAAGAGAAAAAATACGAAACTATTTTTTATAATCTCAATATTGTGCATTTAGCGCAAAAAGTGACAGCTTAGGGATGTCTTGGTATAATAGGAAAGTTGGGAGGCTTACTGTAGAAATCAAAAAATGCAAAAATACTTCGAAAAAATTAAAACTTGGGGGAGAATACATTGGCCGATCTGGGTCTTGCTTTTGATTTCTGCTGTTGTCTATCACCAATGGCTGTCGTTTGGCATTTTTTCCCATGCCGATTATTGGTTTTGGTTTTCGGAAAGTTCGCGCGATTTTTTACATTACTCGGCTTGGGATTCGCAAATCAGTTTGGGCGGGTCGAATTTGTTTATTTGGATGTGGGCATGGAAAATTTTTCCGGCCTTTTTTGGTGCATTCGGTCTTGATTCTAATGTGGCAGATAAGTTTGTGATTTTTTGGCCGTTCGCCTTTCTCACTCCGCTATGCAGCTATCTCTTTGCCAAGCAGGTTTTGCAAAACAAGTTCGGGGCGTTTGTGGCGGCGCTGGTTTTTTCGTGCAATACCTATTATCTGGCAATAAACACCCAGGGGCATTTTTCCTTGACGCTCGCCGGAACGTTTGCGCCATTGGCGATGTTTTTCTTTTGGCGTTATTTTGATACAGGAAGATGGAAAAATCTGATCGCGTCAGCGTTGGTTTGTGTCGTGGTTGGCGGGCATGATTTTCGGGTTTTTTATATTTTGTTTTTTATCATTCTGGCGGTGCCGTTTTGGTTTTTATTTATGCAAAAAGGGAGAGAAAGAAAGAAGCTGTTTTTCCGCCAAAATTTTTTGGCGCTGGCACTCTTTTTTAGCTTGATTTTGCTCCTTAACCTTTTCTGGCTCATGCCCACGGCAGTGACGGGATCATTGGCAGGTAATGATATTTTGGCGCGTGGTCTGGTGGGGAATAATTACTCGCTGGATCTGGGAGAAGCGTTGACGCTGTTTCATCCTTTTTGGAATGGCGGAGAGCCGAAATGGTTTGATACGCAAAAAATCCCAATTTATTTTTGGCTGATTCCGCTAATGGCATTGCTCGGAGCGTATTGGCAACGCAAAAACAAGAAAATTGTTTTTTGGTTTTTTGTCGCGTTGGTGGCTGTGTTTCTTTCTAAACAAGACGCCTTGCCACTAAAAAGCGCCTATGTTTGGTTGCATCAGCATTTTCCCGGTTTCAATGCCTTTCGCGAAGCGAGCAAGTTCTATTTCGCCATCGCCCTGGCCTATGCGATTTTGATCGGCGCTTTTGTCAGTTATCTTTTTGAAAATTTTGCTCAAAAAAAATTCCTGAAATATTTTGTCTTTTTCGGAGCAAGCCTTGTTTTTCTCTTGAATGTAAGACCGATCTTGACCGGCGAGATGTTTACGATCTTCACTCCACAAAAAATGGCTGGCGATGAGGTGAAAATTCGTGACTATACTTTCTTGCAAACCGGATCTTTTCGGACGCTGTGGAATCCGAGCGATTCTATGTGGGCGAGTTTTTCCAGCTATCGTCCTAAGATCAACGAGATTGAAACACGGAGGGACTTTTGGAAAAAAATTAAGGACTATGCTGACGCACAGGGTGGCGAGCCGAGCGGAAACGAAAAAAATCAATTGTTTTTCTCGGAAAATTTTGCCACGCGCTTGCTTTCACAGTCCGCGGTGCGCTATCTCGTGAGTGATCAAGCAAATTTTTATATGGTGAAAAATCTTGTCGCTAATCCTGAATGGAAAAAGCTGGACTTGGGGCTTGGAGAAAAAACGATTTTTGAAAACGAGACGGCGCGTCCGCGGATTTATCTGACAGACGAGCCAGAGACGATCCATCGCGAGATTACTTTTGCGCCGGTGGACTATTCCCTGGAAAATTCGGCGCACTGGGATTTTAGGCTCAAAAATTTTGACGGTCCGGTCCGGGTCAATTTTGCGGAAAAATATCACCCGGATTGGCAGGTAGTTTGTGGCAATACTCCTTGGTATGCGCTGCTGGGAAAAAAAGCGATCTTGCCGGTGGAAAATCACAAGATGACTGATGCCGGGCTAAATGCATTCCTCATTTACCCGCGCGAGATAGCTGATGCTTGCGCTAAGGATAATGATGGTCGTACAGCACTGAGCCTATATTATCGCCCGCAAAGTTATCTATACTTGGGCGGAATCATCTCGCTTGGGGCAATCTTTTTTTCGCTACTGACGCTTGTTTTTTGGAAAGAAAAGAGGCATAATAGTAATATTGTTCAAAAAAAAGAAAATGCAAAATAATTTTGGGAAAAAATTAATTAATATTCTTAAGATAAATAAGCGCATTTTTTTGGTGGTGGCTTTTTTGGGGTTGGTGTTTGTGATTAATCAGGCGCTTTATGCTAATCATAAAAAAACGACTGAAGCTTGCGCTTCGGGGAAATGTTTGAGCACCGTGGCGGAAAAACCGCAACTGACAAAGGATAACGGTTACTATTATGTCGATGATATATTTAAAGATCAGCCCTCTGGCTATTATCGCGTGACTTTTTTGGAAAAAAGCGATTCAGCGATGCCGGTGCTGATGGATCTAAATACTTATACCGAGAAGGAAAGTCAGATTGCCGAGCTGAATCTCGTTCCTTCTGACAAATTCCAACCGCAAGAAGTATTTTTCTATTTGTCGGATGGCTTTGACAGTCTATTGTTTCAAAAAAAGGACCCCAATTCAGCGGGAAATATTTTCATCAAAGCCGTCGGCATCACCAAGCTCAATGCGACCAGCCAGGCAGAATTGGTAGCGATGAAAAAGACGCTGGTGGGCGAAACGAATTTGGAGGCAGTTACCGCCAGCCAGACGGATTCTGATTATGCTTTTCCTTGGCTGAAAGATAGCAAAACAATTTTAGGGCAAGTTTTTCAGGCGAAAGACTCGGTGATTTCCGCCGTGAGTCTTAAGATTGATATAAACAAAAATCTCAATTCGGGCAGCCGGCAATACACATTGAGTTTGCGCAAAGTGAACTATGACGGTGAAAGTGTTTCCTATGACGGGGCTGTTATTGTCGATACGGCCTTTTCTTTTAGTAGCATCGAGAAATATCGCCAAGCTGACGGCACTTTTCTTTTTCCCTTGTTCGGGATGCTGGAAAAAAACCAATATTATCTCATCAGTCTGGACAATTCGAAAGTCGATGTCAGCAAACAGAATTATTTGGAACTCAAGGGAAGCAAGGAGGATAAATATTCTGCGGGAATCGCTGTAGTGAAAAAGGGAAAGGAGATGTACCCGATCGATGGTGATTTATATTTCAAAATTTATGGCGCGCAGTTGTTGCAGGAAGGCGGAATGAAAATTTTCAATGGCGCCAAGATTGAAGATTTGGGCAAGGGCAGCGGCCGGTATTCTTATGCGACCGAAGGGAAATTTGTTGATTTGTTCGATTTGTCTGGGGCGTCCGCCGGGACGGAATTTAGCGAAAGCGACAAAATTATTTATGCTCCCGCCAAAGATAATGCTAGTTTTAGCTACGCCGTAAATATGCTTTACCCGATCAGTAAATTGAATTTTTCCGCTTCGCAAGTGAAAGCCGGCTGGAAAAAGGTCAAGGTGAGTTATTCTTTTGATCAAAATGACTGGGTCGATTTGCCCTTTTCGGCTGGTTCTGAGTTGGCGACGACTGCTATTGAAGCTGATAACGGCGAAAGCGTTGATGGTTCCAGCAGTGATACTTCAGAAGCGCAAGATTCTTTAGCTGTCGCTGATAATACAGTTCCAGTTGTAACGGAAGAATCAGTACAAGTGTTTGATGCGGATATTGTTCCCACAAAAGAGGCGCGCACGGTTTATTTCAAAATTACCTATGATCCGAGCGACACGAGCAAGGGCAAGTCTTTTGCGCTTAAGAATTTGAAAATAACGGCTGAATTGAAATTAAAATAATCATCACTATGTCAAAAAATATTTTTCCCAAAATTTCTCTCAAAATCTTTCTGGAAGCGGTACTGGTTTTGTTCACCGTCGGGATGGCATTTTATTTCCAATGGGAAATTGCCAACGCGATTTTTTTCATTTTATTTGTACTATTTCTTCTACACCCGATTTCTAGTCGCTTTCCGGCCGGTGGGGCGATCATTTTGCTCGTTGCAACCGCCGCTTTGCTTGTAGCGAAAAAGGAGGATTGGGCGGAAACCAGCGCAATCTGGGCATATTACTTGATGATTTTCACGGCTACGATGGCCTTTTTTGAATTGCACGAAGAGAAGGATGGTGTTATAATCAATAAGAATTAATTAACTATTAACTCATCGATTTATGGATGAAAAAATTGAACTGTCAATCATCGTACCGCTAAACAATGAGGAGGATAATGTAAAAGAAATGCACCGGCGGATTGTCGAGGCCTGTCAAAAAATGGGGAAAAGTTATGAAATTATTTTTATCAACGATGGATCAACGGACAAGACGCTTGAAAATTGCAAAGGACTCTCTCCACTCAAATTGATTAATTTTCGAAAATGGTTTGGTCAGACGGCCGGATTTGATGCTGGAATAAAAAATTCCAAGGGAGAGATCATAATTACTACAGATGGAGATTTGCAAAATGACCCGGCGGATATTCACTTGCTTTTGGAAGAAATGGAAAAAGGTTATGATATTGTGGCTGGCTGGCGCCATAAACGCAAGGATAGTTTTTCTAAAAAGTTTTTTTCCAGGGGAGCTAACCTTTTGCGTAAAGTGCTTATTCAGGACAAGATTCATGATTCAGGTTGCAGTCTCAAAGCCTACAAAAGAGAGTGTTTCAAAGACATTGATCTTTTTGGCGAGATGCATAGGTTTATTCCAGCTATTTTGGAAATGCAGGGCTATCGAGTCGGAGAGGTGAAAGTATCTCATCATCCCAGAATTCACGGCGTAACTTTCTATAACTGGAAAAGAGGAATCAAGGGTTTTGTGGATATGGTTTCGATCTGGTTTTGGCGTAAATATGCTAACCGACCACTCCATCTTTTTGGTGGGAGCGGTATGGTTTTGTCATTTGCGGGATTTTTGATTTTGATCTGGATGGCGGTAATGAAAATATTTTTTCACACTTCGCTCTCCGACAAAATTTGGCCACTCATGGGCATATTTTTGGTGCTCATCGGTATCCAGCTATTTATCTTTGGACTTCTTGCTGACATTCTTATCAAGAATTATTACAAAAGTCAAGGACATATGAACTATTCGATCAAAGAAATTATTGAAAGTTAATAATTAATCTCAGAAAAAATATATGAAAGTAGCAATTATTGGAACAGGCTATGTCGGTTCAGTTACCGGTGCGTGTTTTGCCGAGATGGGCAATACAGTTATTTGTGTTGACAAAGATCAAAAGAAGATTGATCAGTTTAGTGCGGGCAAAGTGCCACTCCACGAAGATGGCCTAGACGAATTGGTGGAAAAAAATCTCAAAGCGAAAACTTTGCGCTATACGACTAATTTCGAAGAAGCCTTGAAAGCGAGCAATATCTTGTTTATCGCTGTCGGCACTCCGCCCAACGAAGATGGCAGTGCAGACCTTAGTCATGTGTTGGATGTGGCGCGTTCAGTGGGACAGATTATCGACCATCCTTTGATTGTGGTGGATAAATCGACTGTACCAGTCGGTACGGCCGAGTTGGTCAAAAAAACGATTGCGGAAGAGCAGGAAAAGCGCGGATCCAACATTCCTTTTTTCGTGGTAAGCAATCCAGAATTTTTGGCGCAAGGAACCGCCGTGGAAGATTTTATGGAACCAAGTCGGGTGGTGATCGGTGCAGATGATCCGGCTGTAATTGAAACAATGCGAGAACTCTATGCGCCATTCATGCGTCGAGAAAGCCGTTTCTATGCCATGGATCCGAAAACGGCGGAAACTGTCAAATACGCTGCGAATAGTTTTTTGGCGGCTAAGGTTTCACTGAGCAATGACTTGGCCAATATTTGCGCGTGCGTCGGAGCGGATTTTGATCATATTAGAAAAGCCATTGGCGCTGATCCTAGAATAGGCGAGGCTTTTATTTATGCTTCCGTCGGTTTCGGCGGTAGCTGTTTTCCCAAAGATGTTAGAGCGATTGTAAAAATTGCCAAAGATTGCGGTTATGAAGCTGAGATGTTCAAGCAAACACTAGCTACTAATGAAAAACAAAAACATGTCTTGAGTGATATGGTGGTGAAAAAAAATGGCGAAGATTTGAAAGGCAAGACATTTTCCGTCTGGGGACTGGCTTTCAAGGCGGGAACGGATGATATGCGCGAATCGGCGGCCATCACTATTATTAATGATTTACTTTCTCGCGGAGCGAAGATCCAGGCGCATGATCCCGAAGCGATGAAGATGGCAAAAACTCCGCAATATTTTGGCGACAATGAAAATATTACTTATTTTGAAAGTAAGTACGATGCACTTGACGGAACTGACGGATTGCTTATCATCACCGAATGGAAAGAGTTTCGCAGTGTTGATTTTGATGAGGTTAAAAAGCGCTTGAAACAGGCGGTAGTTTTTGATGGACGGTTACTTTATGATCCAAAAAAGATGAAGGAACTCGGCTTTGATTATCATTCAATCGGCCGTGCTTCTTTATAGTTTGAATTTATGAAAGTATTATTTTTCAACTATGAATATCCGCCACTCGGCGGGGGAGCGGCTCATGCTACCGAAAACATATTGAAAGAATATGTTAAATATTCTGATTTAGAAGTCGATCTAATTACTTCTTCCTTTGATAGTGAATATCATTTAGACAACCTGAGCGAAAATATTCATGTCCATCGTTTGCCAATCGGTAAAAATAAAGAAAATGCGATGTATCAATCGCAAAAACAATTAATCGTTTATTCGTGGAAAGCTTTCTTTTTTGCCAGAAAATTGATTAAAAAAGCGAAACGTGAAAAAACCCCCTATGATTTGACTCATTCGTTTTTTACCGTGCCGTGCGGGTTTATTTCGATGCTTTTAAGATTTGAATTTGGCTTGCCCTATGTCGTATCGCTTCGTGGTTCAGATGTTCCGTATTACAGCGAGCGATTTATGCGGATTTATTTTATCCTCAAGTGGCCGATCGTGTTCATTTGGAAAATGGCCGCTGCGGTAATTGCTAATAGCTTGGTGATTAAAAAGCTTGCGCTTAAAAGCAATCAGCGCCAAGAAATTGGAGTTATTTATAACGGGGTGTATACGGATGTTTTTAAGCCTGAAGAATCTCCCGTGCCCCATGAGAATTTTACTATTCTTTGCGCGTCTCGGCTTTCTAGAAGAAAAGGTTTTAACTATGCTATTGATGCTTTTGCGAAGATTTACAAAAAATATCCCAATCTGCGCCTCACTATTGCCGGCGGAGAAGGCAACGCTGAGGGAGAGTTGAGACAACAAGTTAAAGATTTCGGTATTGAAGATAAAGTTTCTTTTACTGGACTAGTTGATCCTAATACGGAATATGTGCATCACCATCAGGCATCAGATGTGTTTGTTCTGCCGTCTGACAATGAGGGGATGAGTAATAATATGCTTGAAGCGATGGCGAGCGGAATGCCGATCATTATGACGCCAACCGGTGGAGCGGATGAATTGATTGTTGAGGGAGCGAATGGCTATATTGTGAAATTTAAGGATGGTAATGATATCGCGGAAAAACTGGAGAAATTGATCAATAATCCAGAACTGACAAAAAGCATGGGGATGGAAAGCCGTAAAATCGCTGAAAAAATGAGCTGGAAAAGTGTGGCGGAGCAGTATTTTGCGGTGTATGAGCAAGTTAGTAAAAATAAGAAATAAGAAAATATCCAGTTTAATTTAGCTGATTAGAAATAAAAGGTTCAATTCGGGAGAATTGAACCGACTACTTGAGAAATAAAGAATGACAAAAAAACTCGCTAAATTTATCTTGAAACTTGCCGTCAGTCTGGGGCTTTTGACCTGGGTCATTCTTAAAGTTGACTGGCGAGAAGCCTGGGTCAACTTGCAGCGCGTGCAAATCTGGCAGATCGCGCTCTATCTAGCGTTGATACTCTTGGGGATAATGATCTCGTCGTACAAATGGAAAATTCTCGCTAATCACAAAAAAATTCGTGCTCCCTTCGGAGACTTTTTTAAGTTTTATCTGACCGGTACGTTTGTGAATAATTTTATGCCGTCTTTTATCGGCGGGGATACTTATCGCGCCTATCAGATTGGGCGACTTGAAAAAAAATATCCCGAGGCGGCGTCAACGGTGGTAATTGATCGGTTGACTGGTCTGGTTGCGGCTACAATTCTAGCTTTGTTTTTCAGTTTGTTGAATTGGCGATTTGTTTTGGGTAATCGAGTTCTTTTGCTTTTCAATCTGGCGATCATCGGTTTTTTGGCAGTTGATGTGTTGATTATTAAAATTAGAGATTTAGCATATTTACAAAAATTATCCGCGCGCTTTCTGCCGGAAAAAATCCGGCATTTCTTTCGCGAACTGCAAGGCTACACGCATGATCATGGCATTCTGGGGCGTTCAATCGTTTGGGGTGGGCTGTTCGCGATGATTGGAATGGCCATGGCTAACTTTGTGCTACTCAAGGCTTTGGGCGTGCAGATCGGAGTGCTTAATTATCTGTCGGTCATTTTTCTGATCACAATCGTTTCATCCATTCCGATCACGGTCAACAACATCGGTCTCAAGGAATGGGCCTACGTCACTTTTTTCGGTTATTTCGGCGTGCCCAGTTCACTCATCATCATCGCAGCAATCCTGGGACGTTTTCTCCAGATGCTTTTAAGTTTTGTTGCTTTTCCGATGTACCTAAAAGCCAGAAAAAACATTGGACAGAAATGATTTTTTTTACCATTGAGCGGATCTTGTGTTATCTCGAAGGCATAAATTAGCGGGGGGTAGGAATAACGCTATGAAAAGAGAACAAAAAAATAAGTTTGTTGCTGATAATAAAACAAAACACATTGAAGCGGAGCGGAATTTGAAAAAACTTAATGAGGAATTAGAAAAGCGGGTAAGTGAACGCACGGCGGAACTCGCAAAACATAATCGAGATATATCAATGCTCAGTGCTTGCAATGTTGCGCTGGTGCATGCTCAACAAGAAAAAAAACTGCTCAAGGATATTTGTCGGATCATCGTGAAAATTGGTGGTTACCGGATGGCTTGGGTGGGTAGTGCCGAGCAAGATTTGGAAAAAAACGTTCTTCCTGTGGCGCAGACCGGCTTCGAAGAAGGTTATTTGGAGAAAGCCAATATTAGCTGGTCGGAAAAAACATTGCGCGGACAAGGTCCGACCGGACGCGCCATTCGTGAGCGAAAGATTCAGTACGGTCAATATCTTTCGGATGACTTGGCACTTGCTCCTTGGAGGAAAGAAGCACTAAAAAGGGGTTTTGCCTCTTCGATTGCACTGCCACTCGAGGATAAAGGCGCTAGTGGGGATGTTTTCGGAGCGCTGACAATCTATGCCCAGGATCAAGATGCGTTTAGCAATAAAGAAACGGCTCTTTTGAAAGAATTAGCGGATGATCTCGCCTTTGGAGTTTCGAGTCTGCGATTACGCCAAAGTCACGATCGGGCGAGAAGATACCTCTTAACAACTAATAAGCTGCTACGATTATCAAATAGGGCCGATTCTAGATCAAGCTACTTTGACGCTGTTTTAGAGTATGTAAAAAAACTTACCCGAAGCAGACATATCTGCATAAAAATTTTTGATCAGAATGGTTATTTGCCGTATGATTCTTATGCCAATCCTAATCATAGTTCTGATCAAAACTTGCCAGTGGTTGGTGCAGATGGAAAAAGATGTGTCTGCATCCAAGCTATTTCCAGTAAGACGGAGGGAAAATCTTTTTATACCGGTGACTGTTTGGGCTATATCTCAGGGCGCAAGAGAAAAGAGCAGAATAGATATTGCATCAAATGTTTTCGGGGGGGGATTACTGCTCAGTCGCTTTTATTCCGATTTATGGTAAAAAGGATATTATTGGAGCAATACATCTCGCAGATGACAAGAAAGATGCGTTTTCGCAGGAGCTAATAGGGCGGATTGAATCATTGACTCCGCTAGTCGGAGAAGGAGCGGAAAAATTTAATGCGACGGATAAATTGATTGGTAGCGAAAGAAAATATCGGGAATTGGTCGAGAATGTCAATAGTGTCATCTTACGATTGGATACGCGGGGTCACATCACCTTTTTTAATGAATTTGCAGAGAAATTTTTTGGTTATCGCAAAGAAGAAATTATCGGACGCAATTCCGTAGGCACTATCATTCCCAAGACGGAATCATCCGGACGGGACTTGGCGCTGATGATGAAAGATATCATCAAAAATCCCGGGCACTATACGAAAAATGAAAATGAAAATATTAAAAAAACCGGCGAGCGGGTCTGGCTCGTCTGGCGCAATTGCGCGCTCTATGACAAGCAGGGTAAGCTGGAAGGAATTTTGTCAGTCGGCAATGATGTGACAGATCGGAAATTGAAAGAAGAACAACTGCTGGAATCCTACCAGCACGCCGGTACGATAAATCGGAGAATCTCCTTTCTTTCTGAACTTAGTCAGTTGATTGTGCGCTATAAAAACCGAAAAAAAATAATCCTGGAGCGGATGCTTAGTCCTTTGGTTAATTTTTCCTCAGCTGGGTTTGGGGCATTGTTTAAATACGAAGATGTTAATGGGCGCGCGCTCAGGTTGCTATCTGCCACGGATGCAAAAAATTATACTCCGGCAGAAATCAGAAGTCTCTCAGCGCAGAGCCGAGAACTTTTGAAAGTTTTAGCTCAAGCTCGATCTTGCGCGCGTGGATATTGTAAGGATCTGCCACTGGGAAAACTCAGCGCAAATAAAAAGTTGAAATATTGCATGTTGCTACCACTGTACTTGAAAAGCAAACCAAAAGCATTTATCTTTTTGGGTTTCAAGAGTAAGCCAGATTTTTCCAACCAAGACTTGGAATTTTTTGATGTCTTTTCTATTTATGCTTCGGCACTTTTGACTGATGCAAAAATCTTTAAATAATAAATTCCGTATTTGTAATAAATCAGCTTTTGTTTTATAATTAAACCATTGGAGTTAAAGTAAAAATATTTTTTTCAATGGGAATCTTTTCTAAAATTTTTAGTACTGGAAAATCTTCATCAGATTATTATCTTTCGCTTGATATTGGTACCGAAGTGGTCAAGGCGCTTGTGTTCAAAGTGGACTCTGAGAATAGCACAGGAATCGTGAAAGGCGTTGGGCGGGCGCGACAAGGACTGAAGGATATGCATAGTGGCGCTGTCTCGGATATTTCCGGCGTGATTGAGAATTGTCAGCGCGCGATTGATTTGGCGGTGAAAATGGCCGGGATCAAAAAAGTGGAAAAAGCGATCGTGGGGATTGCCGGAGAACTAGTGAAAGGAACGACAACGACCGTGCACTATGAGCGAATTAAGCCGGAAATGCGAATCGATTTTCCGGAACTGAAAAATATCATTCAAAAAGTCCAGTGGAAAGCTTTTGATCGTATCCGTCAGCAGTTGGCTTGGGAAACCGGTCACAGTGAAATTGAAGTAAAATTGATCAATGCGGCGATTGTCGATGTGCGGATTGATGGCTATAAAATCACCAATCCTTTGGGCTTTCAAGGCAAGGATGTTTCCATCTCTGTTTTTAATGCATACGCGCCAATGGTACATTTGGGCGCATTGCAGTCGATTGCGGATGCTCTAAAGCTTGATCTGCTTTCTATCGCTGCCGAGCCATATGCCGTAGCCAAATCGATGGGCGTGGATGATGTGGTTGATTTCAGTGCGATTTTTGTTGATATTGGGGGAGGAACGACCGATATCGCGCTGGTGCGCAATGGTGGACTGGAAGGCACGAAAATGTTTGCTTTGGGTGGACGGGCTTTTACCAAAAGATTGGCGGTGGAACTGGGCGTCGGGTTTGAAGAGGCGGAAGCGTTCAAAATTCGTTATGCGGAAGGAAAGTTGGGGGATGATGTTTCTGAAAAAATTGAAAAGATGTTTGTTGATGATTGCAATGTTTGGCTGTCTGGAGTGGAATTGTCACTCTCTGAATTTTCTGATAATGATATGTTACCAAATCGGGTATTCCTTTGCGGTGGTGGTTCGGGATTGCCGGGAATCAAAAAAGCGCTTCTGACTTCTCGCTGGACCAAGACTTTGCCTTTTGCCAAAGAGCCAACGATCAGTTTTTTGCAACCCAAAGATGTGGTGAATATTTTCGATGAAACCAGGATGCTTCGCGATCCGCAAGACATTACCCCAATGGGGTTGGCCAATCTCGTTTTGGAAATCGTCGGGGAGGAAAAAGTGCTGGCAGGGATATTAAGAAGAGCAGTGAAAATGATTCAAAAATAATTCAGAACCACAGATTAACACTGATTACTCTGATTACACATGATTTAATCTGTGAAATCAGTGCGTTCATGTGCTAATCAGTGGTTCAGACATATATGCATCAGACATTTTATATCGACATCGATGAAGAAATAACTTCGATCGTGGAAAAGCTCAGAAAGGCCGAGGCGCCGGAAGCGGTACTTGTCGTACCAAAAAGAGCCTTGCTGATCCAAAGCATCGTTAACTTGAAACTCTTGCGTAAGGAGGCGGATAATCTTGGTTTGAAGGTAAGCATCGTCACTCAAGATAAACTTGGAAAGCTTTTGATCCAAAAGGCGGGGATTTCTATCCAACAAAAAGTAGAAGATGATTATGAAGAAGTGGCTGTTGATTCTATGGATAACCGGAAATTTCAACCAAAAAAAGGAGAGTTGAAAAAAGAAATTGAAACAGCTGAATTGGAAAATCCCGATGAGTATAATAAAAGAAGATTGGAAAAAATCGGTTCGGCGGATTTTTTCGTATCCAATAATGAGACAGATAACTTTACTAGTCGCGAAAATGACTGGAAGGAGCTGGAAGAAATAAAAGGAGAAAGGCCTGTGCTGACAAGCGATTCAATTAGTAATAAAAAAAATGAGTTTGATCGAGCATCGGATAGTCAAGAAGATGGATTTCCCAATAAAGGAAGAATTTCTTCTATGGACGTTTCGGTTGCTACGCGTCCTGTTGCTGTGCCCAAAAGAGTGGCATTGCGGACAAATACTCGTGTGGCGGTCGCTGGCGAACTGGGTGCTTTTGGTGTGCAAAATAGTGCAATTCGCCCTATGTCGAGAAAGACTGTTTCGACGCCTCCACCGGAAGCAACGGATGATTTTCCAATTCCCTATAGCAAAACCAGACCGAATTATCTTCAAGATGAACCGGACAATTCCACGCCGGGAAAAAAGACCGATCCGCGAGACCAGCAGTTGGAAAAGTTTTTTTATGCCAATAGTTTTTCCGATAAAAATAAAACGGATTATTCAGAAAAAGCCGGCGGGCAAAAAGGTAGTGGAGGCAGTAAATTTCTTAGAGTGCTGGCAATTTTGGGCGCGATCGCTTTTTCTGCTGGGTTGCTTTATGTGGCCTATTTGTATGTTCCTAAGGCGACCATTACCATTTCAGCCAAAAAAGAAGTCAAATCGGTTGATATGGAGCTTTTGGGAAATGTGAATAGCGAAGGCATTGATTATGAAAAATCAGAGATTCCGGCAAAGCTTTTGGAGTTCGATGAGGAAGTGGCAAAAACGTTCAATGCGACCGGCAAGAAAAACGCCTCTAATCAAAAAGCCAAAGGAAAAATTACGATTTATAATGAATTCAGTTCTTCACCTCAGCCATTGGTGGCTACGACTCGCTTTATGACGGATGACCAAAAAGTGTTTCGCTTGGTGCAAGGCGTGACCATTCCCGGAACAACCAGCGTCAGCGGAGAAGTTAAGCCGGGCGTAGTTGAGGCGGAAGTTGTAGCCGACGAGGCGGGGAGTGGATATAATATTGGCGCAACAACTTTTTCCATCCCCGGGTTTAAAAACAGCGAAAATGATAAGTACGCCAAGATTTATGCTAAATCTTCCGTTGCTATGTCAGGTGGCGGGGATGGAAATGAAGAAGTTACTGTCGTAACAGCAAAGGATATCAGTGATGCTAAAGATAAGCTTTCTTTGGAAATAAATAGCACGGTCAAGCAAAAAGTGAAGGATTCTGCTGATTCTGGTACGATAATTTTGGATGATGCAATCGCGATCGAGGAGCCAGTGTATCGCTTGTCTAATTCAGAAGGGGAGACGACTAATAGTTTTGAGATTAAGGTCTCTGCACACGTACGTGCGTTGGTTTTTTTTGAAAGTGATGCTAAAAAAATTGCTAATTCTGCAATCTCTAAATCGGGCAATGGAAAGATTAATATCGATGCTGGGTCGGTGATTATTGATTATGGGAAAGCGGTTCCCGATTTTAAGGCGGAAACTATTGAGATTAAGATGCATGCTTCAAACGTGATGCAACCGAATCTTGATCTGGCAAATCTAAAAAAAGGTCTTTTGGGAAAAAATAGCGAGGAACTGGCCGACTATCTGAAAACTTATTCCAATATTGAAAAAGCCGAAGTGGAATATTGGCCACCGGTTTTTGTGAACAAAATACCGCTCAATGAAAAGCGGGTGGATGTTGTGCTTAACGCGACGATGCCGGAATAAAAGGTTTATTTGGAGCCATCTATCAGGATCGAACTGATGACCTACGGTTTACGATACCGTCGCTCTACCAACTGAGCTAAGATGGCTTTTTTGGCAGTACTAATATATAGTAGAATAAAATTGGAAATAATTCAACTGATACGAAAAAAATATGAATGAACAACCAAGATTTATCAGAGATTTTTCGAAAAAGGAATCTCCGGAAGAACGAAGTCAACTTGCTCAAGAAATTCGCGAAAAAAGAAAAAAGCACTTTGAAGATAAGGATGCTGTTGAAAAGAAAGAGCAAGAAAAAAGCGAAATCGTTAAACAATTGGAAGTCTTACGCGATCAAGTTGAAGATCATAATAGTGCGTCGTTTTTTATAAAAATAAAAGATTTTTTTGCAATCAAAAAAATTAAAGGAGAATTGAATGCGCAACTTGGCAAACAATCCCAAATCGAAGATGAGCTCGCAGAAGTGATGCCTGGTAGGCAGGATCTTGAAGAAACGAGACTGATGGTTGCTGATTTTTATGCTAAAGAAAAAAAGAAATGGGCGGAAATGCCATATTCCAGGGAAGATATTGCTCAAAATTTTACAGAAGATCATTTGTCTTCACTTTCAATGGAGGATTATGTGACACTTCTTCAGCGGTTTCCTGGTGAGATGTTGACGCATGTGACTAGACACGGAGTAAGAGATCATGCGAATCTTGGTAATCATCAAAAAGGTCTTGGAGAACATAGTGACACGCTGAATGTGGTATTGGCAAAAAAAGAACTTAGATCGGCGGTTGGCATTGCTCTTCAAGAAAACACTAAGGAGCAGGCTATTGCTAATTTTTTGAAATTTGATGATTGTCCGAATCGTAATGCTGCATTAGGTAGAATACATGTTCATCTTGACGCGGCAGTGACAGGAGATCCACATGCTTTTGCCGATTCAAGTGCAATTCATCTTGCTACCGAAGAAGTGGCGGATAGTTTTTATGGCTCTGAAAGCGGAAATGAGATTTTTTTTGCTTTTCCTTCGGCTATGATTGCTTCTCAGTATGAATTTTCTGGAAATTTATCATCAACCAGTAGCAATAATGACCAATTTATTTGGCCGGATATTGAAAAGGGATTACCGCTTGACGCGGGTTTCGCGTTTATTCCTCAAGATGCAAAGGTTGACGCAGAAAGTGGATCAAAGTATTATTTAGATCAAAACAAAGAAATTCAGCTGTCAGAAGGAATCAAAGAAATATTATTGGCAAGATTTGGTGAAAAACCAGGTTTTGTTCAAGATTTAGTTAGAAAAGCGGAAGAGGCAGATGGCCTTGATTCAGCGGAACAAATTGAAAAAATTAAGGAAGTGTTTAGGGATTATGGAATTAAAAACACAGATTCGGCTAAATGTTTGGCGGATAAAGAATTGCGCAAAAAATTGGTTAATATATGGGGTGCAAAAAATGAAAAGAAAGAATATGAAAAAATTTTAACGAAACACTTTCAAGAAAATGAATTGAATCCCTATCGACTCGCAGAAAACACTATACCTTCTTCTGAATATTGGGAAAATTATTTTCAACAACATCCAGAATCTAAGCCAAAACATATTGTGTATTATGCGGGTGGAGATCCAACAAAAGCATTAGTTGACTGGAAGCTGAAAAATAAAATTTCAAAAAGAAGCGAAAAATCAAATATGGGCTTTGCCGAAAATGAAGTTGCTAAGGGAATAAAAAATAAAGATAAAACTCAACGGCGGTTTGTTTCCATCGCACAAAATTTGGTCGATAAATATTTTCCATCTACAGACGAAGTTCCTAGCTATAATTGGAGTTGGAATAATTAATTTTTTTTAAAAACCATATGAAATTATACATCTGTGAAATTTGCGGGGATGCTTATATCGGTGTTGAAAAGCCGAGTGATTGTCCGTTTTGTGGGGCGAAGGGGCATTTTATTAAATCGGGCAATGAGGCCGAGCCTGTGGCTGAAGTGCAAGCGGAAATCAGTGAGCTTTCCAAAAAGAATCTTTTGGAAACATTGGCGCTGGAAACGCGGGCCAATGCAATCTATCTGTGCATGGCCGGTCAAGCCAAAGATTATCCGATCATCAAGATGTATAAACGCTTGGCGAAAGTGGAATTGGAACACGCGATTATCGTGACCAAACTTTTGAAAATGGCGATGCCGGAAATTAAACCGGAAGAATGTTCCAGCGAAGACGTCGAGAATTTTAAAAAAACAATTGAGTTGGAAGATCACGCTGTTGAGCTATATAAAAAATTTGCCGGAGAAGCTCAGGAGGTTAATATTAGGAAATTTTTTGGAGCAATCATGCAGGCGGAGATGGGACATATAGAATTGATTAAGAATTTTGTTTAAAAAAATAGAATAATGAAAAATGCAAATCTCAAAATGAAAAATGACAGATAAAAATTTAAAATGAATAAAATTATTTAATTTTGTATTTTGAATTGTCATTTTGATTTTTGATTTTTAAATTTTGATTTTGTTATGGTTTGGATTTATACTTTAATTTCAGTTTTTATCGTCAGTCTGATTTCACTCATCGGCGTTTTCACGCTGTCAATCGATCATAAAAAATTATATAAATATCTGATTTATCTCGTCAGCCTTTCGGCCGGGACCTTAATGGGTGACGCGTTTATTCATCTTATTCCTGAAGCTTATGAAGGTTCTGAAAATAGTGTTCTAGTTTCGCTCTTTATTCTTTTTGGTATTTTGGTTTTTTTTGTCATGGAAAAGGTGATTCATTGGCGTCATTGCCATGAAGAACCTTGCGCGGATCATCCACACCCTTTTTCCTACATCATCCTTGTGGGTGATTCGCTGCATAATTTTGTTGATGGAATGGTCATCGGCGCGAGCTATTTAGTCAGTATTCCCGTAGGAATCGCGACAACCGTGGCAGTTATTTTTCATGAAATTCCGCAGGAAATTGGTGATTTTGCGTCATTGATTTATGGCGGTTTTACCCGTAAAAAAGCCCTATTTTTGAATTTTCTAAGCGCATTGACTGCAGTGGCAGGCGCGCTCTTGATCCTGAGTTTTGATTTGAAGATTGATGGATTAGAAGGTTTTTTAGTTCCGTTTGCCGCAGGTGGATTTATTTATATCGCCGGAACCGATCTGATTCCCGAACTTCACAAACACAATGAAGCGAAAAAAGGCATTCTGCAAGTCCTTGCTTTTTTGGTCGGAATCGGGCTAATGTTAGCAATACTGTTAGCAGAATAACATTATGGAAAACGAAGTAAAAAAAATTACTGAACTAAAAATTAAACTCCCGAACCTTCGGGACTGTCTTTGACTTAGCGCAAAAAAAGCAAAGAATTTTAGAATTGGAGGATCAGACGCGCGCCGTTGATTTTTGGAGTGATAATCAGCAGGCATCAGTTGTGATGCGAGAGCTAGAAGAATTAAAACTGGAAGTGGAAAATTTTGAAACTTTGGAAAAAGAGTTGGATGAGCTGGTGGAATTTTCCGGAATGACGGAAACTGCCGAGGACGAAAAGGAATTGGAGCAAAAAATAACTGAAATGGAAAAGAAAATAGATGAGCTTGAGTTTAAGACGCTGCTTTCTGGTGAATATGACCATAATGATGCGATTCTCAACATCTATTCCGGTGCAGGCGGAGTGGACGCGCAGGATTGGTCGGAGATGCTTTTGCGGATGTACCTCAAATGGGGGGAGAAAAATAAGTTCAAGATGAAGCTGGTTGATGAGACGCGCGGGCAGGAAGCGGGAATCAAAAGTGCAACCTTGGAAGTGACGGGCGCGTATGCCTACGGTTACCTCAAAAGCGAGATGGGCACACATCGTTTGGTGCGACTCTCGCCGTTTAATTCTGACAATCTGCGCCAAACTTCTTTTTCGGTGGTGGAAGTATTGCCGATTATCGGAGAAATCAAAGAAGTGAAAATTAATCTGGAAGATTTGCGGGTGGATGTTTATCGTTCAAGTGGGGCGGGCGGGCAAAGCGTGAACACAACCGACAGTGCGGTGCGCATCACGCATCTGCCGACGGGAACTGTGGCATCTTGCCAAAATGAACGGAGTCAATTGCAAAACAAAGAACAGGCGATGCGAATTTTGAAAGCCAAATTGCATAAAAAATATCTAGAAGAGCGCGAGGCGGAAAAAAGAAAATTGCGCGGCGAACAATCCAGTGCCGAGTGGGGCAGCCAGATCCGTTCCTACGTCATCCATCCTTACAAATTAGTCAAAGATCATCGGACAAAATGGGAAACGGCGCAAGTCGAAGAAGTTCTGGCAGGCGATTTGAAAGAGTTCATGGAAAGCTATTTGAAATATTTGAAAGGTGGTGTATAATAAAAGAGGTTTTGGAGATAGTTAATAAAAAATAAACATGATCAAGTTTGATAAGGTTTCAAAAATATATAAGGATGACTATATCGCCCTGGATAACATAAATCTGGAGATTATCCCCGGTGAATTTGTTTCCATCGTTGGTCAGAGCGGTGCGGGAAAATCAACCATTTTGAAGATGATCTATGCCGAAGAGGCTCCGACGGACGGGCAAATTTTTTTCAATGAAAAACCGCTCGACAGCATCAGCCGGCGGCATATTTCTGCACACAGACGGAGCATTGGAACGGTTTTTCAAGATTTTAAATTATTGCCCAAAAAAACTGCTTTTGAAAACGTGGCCTATGCCTTGGAGGTTTGTGGCATCCCCAAGGAAGAAATTTTGGAGGATGTTCCGCAAATTTTAGAAATTGTCGGCTTGGGTGATCGCCAACATAAATTTCCCCATGAGCTTTCCGGCGGTGAACAACAGCGGGTGGCAATGGCGCGAGCTCTGATACACAAGCCGCTTGTGATTATCGCTGATGAGCCGACAGGGAACCTCGATCCCGTGTCTTCTTTGGAAATTATGCAACTACTTTTGAAGATTAATAAGCTCGGCACAACTGTGATTTTAGCCAGTCATGACCGGGATATTGTGAATAAAGCGGCCAGGAGAGTGATTGTCTTGGAAAGAGGAAAGATTCTTTGTGATGATGTCAAAGGAAAATACAAAATTTGTTAGAAAGGCTTGCGTATTTGGCGCATTCAGAATTAATAATAAAAATATTATGCTTTTAACTTTAGGGAGAACAATCAAAAGTGGGTGGGTCAATTTTTTGCGTAATGGTTATTTGAGTGTGGCGGCGGTTAGTGTGATGCTTCTTTCACTTTTCACGGTCAGCTCGCTTTTCATTATTGTCCTCACGGCGAACAATGTTCTTGAAAATATGCAGGAGAAGGTTAACGTCAGCGTTTTTTTTAAGGCTAGTGTTTCGGAAGATTCCATCTTGAAGGCTAAACAAGATCTGGGAAATTTTAGTGAGATTAAATCAGTGGAATATGTGACGAAAGAGCAAGCGTTGGAAAATTTCAAGAAAAATAGTGCCAACGAGCCGACAATTTTGCAGTCCTTGGATGAGATTGGGGACAATCCTTTGCTTTCGTATCTAGTCATCCAAGCCAATGATCCTAATCAATATGAACTAGTTGGTCAATATCTGCAAAATGCTTCCTTTAAGGATGATATCAGTCGGATCAATTATGGCAAAAACAAAGAGGTAATTGATCGCTTGAATTCCATTGTAGCAGAGGTGCGCAAAATTGGTCTGGGCGTGGCGGGACTTTTTTCACTAATCTCGCTCCTGATCATTTCTAACACAGTGCGGATTACAATTTACACTCATCGCAAAGAAGTGGAAGTGATGCGCTTGGTCGGTGCTTCCAATACCTATATCCGCCTGCCGTTCATTTTCGAAGGTATCATCTATGGTTTTGTTGCTTCAGTCATTTCGATGCTTTTGCTTTTTGTCGTGCTCAAATCCGCGCAAGGCTTTACAAATCATCTCATTCCTAGTGTCAGTATGCTTTCCCTCTATTATTCTAATTTCGCCCTAATTTTTGGCATGCAAGTTTTAGTCGGAGCATTTTTGGGAACGCTCAGTAGCTGGTTTGCGATTCGAAAATATTTGAAAATTTAGGTATTTGACAAGTTTGAAAAAGGGGTCATCGGGGACGTTCTCGGTGGCCTTTTCTTTTTTGACGAGAGCGGGAAAGAGGGGTAAAATAGAAGAGTTACATACTTGTTTTCTTTCTTGTGTCATCCCTGCCTACCGGCAGGCAGGCTCGCGAAGGCAGGGATCCAGACACCTCAGGTTTCAAGCAAAAGAAAAACAGAATTTACTGGTTAGTAAAGGGAAGTTAGAGGATTCATAATTTGATTGTTCGTAATTTATAACTAGTGGAGCCTGGATTCCCGCCTTCGCGGGAATGACACGGTAAAAAATGAAACTCATGAAAATCATCTTAGGTATTGCGGGAGAAATTGCCAGTGGCAAAGGCACGATAGCCAAACATATCACAGAGACGCATAACGGCAGTGCGCATCGCTTTTCAACATCGTTGCGAGATGTGGCGCGTCGGATGCATCTGGAAGAAAGTCGGGAAAATTTGCAAAAAATTTCCACACTTTTTCGGGATAATTTTGACGGTGACATTTTGTCTCGCGTAGTTTGTCATGATGTGGAAGCGGATGTGCATCAAGTGATCGTGATTGATGGCGTGCGCCGGATGGCAGACATCAAATATCTCAAAAGCCTCCCGGGTTTTAAGCTGGTCTATATCGAAGCGGACTTGGACACTCGTTATCATCGCATTACTAAGCGGAGAGAAAACAGTGATGACGCCCAAAAAACCTATGCGGAGTTTGTCGCTGACAATGAAAAAGAAGCTGAATCACAGATTAAAGATTTGAAAAATTATGCCGATTTCGTGGTTAATAATGAAAGCACATTTTTGGAGTTATATCATCAAGTGGATAAAATTATCGAAGATTTAAAGAAATAATTTTCTGGGGGACTGGATTAATCGGCTAATCAAAGAGACTATGCGTAAAATGAAAAAGAAAGAAAAGGGAACTGAAAAGGAAAAAATCGTTCAACCCAAGGGACTATTCGGCGGTAAGTGCATCTTGGATCCCGAGGAATTGGAAGCGGCTATTAGCCATTGCAAGGGACTAGGAATGAAAATCGTTCTCACGATGGGATCTTGGGATATGGTGCATATCGGACACGCTAGATATTTTATGGAAGCGAAAAAGCACGGGGATATTTTAGTGGTCGGAGTGGATGATGATAAGAAAATTAGGATCAGAAAGGGACCAGATCGCCCAATTGTACCGCAAAATGAAAGAATGGAAATGGTGGCGCATTTGCGCTATGTCGATTTGGTTGTTCTGAAACCACATAACGCTCCAAAGTGGCAAATGACAAAAATGGTGAAGCCGGATGTTCTTATCGCCACCCAAGAAACTTATAATAAAAAACAATTGGAAGAATTAAATGAATTTTGTGGAAAAATAGTCGTGCTTGAGCCACAAGCAACTACTTCCACTAGCGCCAAAATTCGCCGCTTGCAAATTTCAACTGCCAAGAAATTAGAGGAAAAATTGACGCCACGGATTCTTGAAGCAATTGAACGGTCCTTAAGTGAAATCAAGGAAGAGAAAAAGAAAAAGGATCCTACAAAAGAGTAATAAACTAAAAATATGGACACGGAAAATAAAAAATTAAAGAAAATAATCATCGCCTACGTCCCAGTGCTTCACGCGGGTTATTTGCGTTTTTTTGAAAAATATAAAGATGCCCAGCTCTATATTTTTGGGTCAGAGTTGATTTCAAAATTTGATTACCTTTACAAAGAAATTCGCGCTCTTGATCCAAAAAAGATGCAAAAAGCGGTTGAGTCTCTAGGGGTTTTTGACGAAGTGCGAGTTTTGGACGAAAAAAAGCTAGAGCAGTTCCAGAAGGAAGAAGTGGAAATTATCATGCCTAACGAGGATATTATGCGCACCCTTGCTAAGGAATATTTTTCCGATAAAAAAGTGATTTTTGATGCAATTTTTTTACGTTGGGATAAACACAATACTGTGCGGGAATTTCCCGTCAATCCTGACATAAAAATTTCACAAGCTAAGTTTGACAAGCAACTGATGCTTTTGGCTAATGATGCGTCGAAAGAGAGTTCGGACTGGTGGCGCAGAGTTGGTAGCGTCGTTGTGAAAGACGGAGAAATAATTCTTTCTGCTTGTAATCATCATGTTCCGTCAGAACATATGCCATTTGTGAACGGAGATCCGCGCAGTGGCTTTCATAAGGGCATGCATCTCGATCTTTCAACGGCCATTCACGCTGAAGCGGCAGTTATTGCAGAAGCGGCCAGACAGGGGATTAGTCTTGAGGGGGCAAGCATCTATGTGACCCACTTTCCTTGCCCGCCGTGCGCCAAGTCAATCGCCTACAGCGGAATCAAAAAACTTTATTACAACATCGGCTATGGAGTTCTCGATGGAGAAAGCATCTTGAAAGAAAAAGGGGTGGAAATAATCTTGGTTGATATGGAATTGCCACAAGAAAAAGATTTGGGGAATGTGGCGTATGAAAAATAGAACCTTCTAAAAAAATGGCCCCCAAGTATCCTTGGGGGTGGTGGTTGCTATTGATATAGCGTTAAGCTTATTGGACTGATGCCGATTTTGCCGGTTTGCATAGAAAGACAACACTTTCCGTTATTTCTTCTACGTTGTCTTCTCCACCGTCTACACGCTTCCAGAACATTCGTCCTGCCTCACAGATCAAAGTGAAAACCGCTGAGCTTTGTTTGGTCAAAAAAATTCCTTCGGGCATGACATCGAAAAACGCCAAATCTTTTCTTTCCAGGCGATGATCGCTTGCGGGGTGGAATTGTAAATCGGACAACAACTCCCTTTCCTCTTTACCTGGCATCTGGATTATCACGGCGTTTCCTTTGACGAAGGCCTCAAAAAAAGTACCAATGTTTTCGGCGGTGTCCTCGCCTAGAAGTTTCAGGGCGGTGAGTTTTTGGGGGTTTAATCCGAGATAATACCCGAGTTCATCACGCGTCAGCAGGGCCAACGGTGTTGCCATCTCAAATGCACGTTTCATGGATCATCCTCGCTTTTTTGTAAGTGTTTTTTATTTAAAAAAATTTTCGGCTCTTTCCTTTCGGCGAGCCACGGCTTCCAGTGAGTTATCCTTGAACAAGGTTTCGTAGACAGGGCTGCCGGTTCCATCTGGTGCCACGAGCATCTTAAAATAATGCTTGTCCGGAACGGAACTTGCGTTGCAGTTGAGACCATTAACGCGATGGATAATACTGCATCCTTGAATCTCCCAATGCCAGTTGTCAAGCAGCCAGATTTCTGCCTGAATCAATTGGAAGGCCTCTTCTTTTGTTAATTCTCTCCTGGAAACGTGTTTGACGGTGTGAATGATGAACATATCCCTGGAGGGTTTTTCAAAAACGTTGTACCTGATCTTTACGAGTCCCAGATTTATGATCAAGGGACTTTCCTGGTCATGATCGGACTTGCACCAGGGGCATTCTGCCGACAGGGTTGCTGCGAGTTGTTTTTTTGAGCGGATCGTTGATAAATCAACTCCTTTGGGCACATTTTCTTTCTTCATGTCGTGTCTCCTTCGTAGATGTTTTTGACCAATATAATCGGATTCACATTTGAATCCTTCTCGGGTTAAAAACCGACAAACTAAAAATATGATAAACTCTTCAATCAACATGAATCTATTGACGAATTGAGCGTATATTTCTTAATGAACTTTATGCTGTAGGATAGCGGATATTCATCCTTTTGTCAACCAAAAACACCCTGCATGGCAGGGTGCTTTGAAAAATCGAGTTTACTTTAGGAGCTTTTTGTAGCCTAATTTTACTTTCAATTTGTCATATTCTGCGTCAGTTCCCTTGGCATTGCCGACGAGCAGTTGGACATGATAGTGATCGACACTTCCGCCAGTGTATTCGCTTTTGCCAAAGCGCACGAAAAATGAGCCCCCCTCCATTTCATATTCCTTCTCTGCCCAACCAATCAGCTCAAAAAGTTCCTTGGCCGCTTCCGGGTCAATTTCGGAGGTGAGGTTAGTGTGTTTTTTATAGAAAAACATGAGGTGCACTCTTGTGCCTTCATAGGGGCTCATATTCTCTGAAACATACCACCACTTGCCTTCCTTGAGAATTGGCTTGGGATGATATTTAAGCAGATATTCTGGGCAAAATGGACAAACGCCATCTTCCACAATTTTTTTCATCAGCTCAATCTGTTCTGGGGTTCTGGCATGATTGAAATCCAGGTAACCCTTTTTTTCTTTTTCCGTATATTTTTTGCTGGCCATATATTTTTCTTAAATATTTTATATCGCGACAGGAATGCCTTTGATGCCCGGATGTGGGTTATAATCAGAAAGTTCGAAATCTTCTCGGCGAAAATCGAATAAATTTGTTTTTTCTGTATTGATTTTCATTGTCGGGAGTGGTCGTGATTCGCGCTCAAGCATTTTTTCTACCGCAAAAATTTGATCAACAAAGATATGGGCGTCAGAGATGGTGTGGACATATTCATAGGCCTCAGTGCCCGTGACGTGAGCCAGCATCATTGTGAGGGCGGCATATTGCACCATATTAGACGGCACACCAATTGGCGTGTCTCCTGAGCGTTGCATCATGTGCAGGGTGAGCTTATTATTAACAATGCGGATATTGATCCAGCCATGGCATGGGCAAACGACTACTTTTTGGGTCTTGCCTTTTCCTCGTCCTGTGTATTGCGGGATCCAGGGAGAGATAAAATGCGTTCGCAGTTGTGGTTCTTCTTTAATTTGTTCAACGATATGTTGAAATTGATTGAAAGGCGTTCCTTCGCTCGTAGGAAAATCATGAAATGCGGCGCCATATGAGCCTGGTCCTAAATCTCCCGTGGGGAGACCGCGCTTGGAGCATTTTTTTTCTGTACACCACATATCCCACCAGTAACAACCATATTTTTCCAATTCTTCGACAGTCCGAGCGCCGTTAATGAAACCACAAATCTCGCCAATCGCTTGTTGCCAGATTGTGACCGGGAGTGTGGCCATTGTTGGGTTCATATTGCGTTCGGTTATCACTGGGAAGCCATTTTCTAGCTTAAAGCGCATCGGAATTGAGCCAATTCTGGTTAGGGCGTTAGTGCCTTGCTGAGAAATTGCTTCTACACCGTTTTCCAAAACATCCCGGAGCATATTTTTATATTGCTCATCTGGCGTTCTTTCCGCGAAGGGCTTCATGGGCACAATGTCACTAAATGTTGGCATATATTGAAGTTAAATATTTAACAAGTTTACTGGCTAGTCCAAATGTGCTAGTATATGGATTATACATAATCTTTAAGTTGAATGCAATGCAAAGGGATATCGATTTTTTGTTTGAAGTGGGACGGATGAGATTTATGCAAAGGGCTTGGCAGCGGTTTTTTTTGACCAAAGTAGCTAACGACACGGAGCATACCTTTCGGGTAATGTGGCTGGCCCTTCTCATCGCCAAGAAAGAAAAAAGGGGTAACCATGAACGGATAATGAAACTGGCACTTTCCCATGATATTTCCGAAAGCCGGTCGATGGATGTGGACTATATGTCGCGACAATATGTCAAAAGAAATGAAGAACAAGCAGTCCAGGACACGCTCGCTGGGACTACTTTTGAAAAAGAATTCATGGAACTGTTCAAAGAAATGGAAAAAAGAGAAACGATTGAAGCAAAAATTGTCAAAGACGCAGATAATCTAGACATAGATTTGGAGCTGATGGAGCAAAAAGATGCTAATGAAAAAATCTTTCAATCAAAAGTAGGGGGGCGAAAGAAAGTGATTCCTCCGAAATTGTTTACAAATACTGCTAAAAAAATCTTTAAGGAAATTTATCTTAGTGATGTAAATAGTTGGCATGCAAATTCGAAGCAGAATAGATATCGATCAAGTGATTGGAATAAATAACAAATTTAAAGTAGAATTTTATTTATGAAAGTAATAATGATGATGGCGATGACATTGGATGGCAAAATTGCCAAGTCCAGCGATCATTTTCCTGATTGGACAAGCAGAGAGGATAAAAAATTATTTCAAAAAGCTTCCAAAGAAGCCGGTGTTGTAATCATGGGGGATAAGACTTTTTTCACTTTTCCTTCTCCGCTGAAAGAGCGTTTGAATGTGGTTTTCACTTTGGAAGAAAACCCAAAAACAATTGAAGGCGTGAAGTGGGTCAAGGGCGAGCCAGAAGCGGTTATTGGAGAGTTGGAAGGCTTGGGATATGAGTCGGCGATTCTTGGCGGTGGCGCTTTTATCAACGGGCTTTTCTTGGAGCGTAAATTAATCGATGAAATCTGGATTACAATTGAGCCAAAAATATTTGGCGATGGACTCTCGCTGTTTAAGGGTGATTTTGATGCAGAGTTGAAGCTAAATAGCATTGAGAAGATCAATACTAACTCCGTGGTCTTGAAATACAGCGTTTTATATTAAAAGAAACTTTTTGGCCAGAATTGATTTATCCGTAGTTTTCAGTTAGTATGAAAAAAGTTGATCAGTAATAAATTTTGATTATATGAGTAAATACACCCCCGTCATCGGCATGGAAATCCATGTGGAACTGAAAACTAAATCTAAGATGTTTTGTACGTGCAAAAACGGACTCGGATTGGAAACCGAGCCAAATATCAACATTTGTCCAGTTTGCACGGCGCAACCCGGGACGCTTCCTGTGCCGAATCGCCAAGCGATTGAGTTTGTGCAATTGGCTGGGTTGGCTTTGAATTGTCAGTTGCGATTAGACTCTAAATTTGACCGTAAGAACTATTTCTATCCCGATATTCCCAAGGGCTATCAAATTTCTCAATATGACCAGCCATTTTGCGAAGCAGGGCATCTGGATGTCTTGGGGAAGAAAATCGGAGTGACACGAATTCATTTGGAAGAAGACACGGGAAAATTGGTTCATCCCAAAGGCGTGAATTATTCTTTGGTTGATTTTAATCGCGCGGGTGTGCCACTTATGGAGCTTGTGACGGAACCGGACATCGAAACTGCCGAAGAGGCGCGCGTGTTTTGCCAGAAGTTGCAACAGATCTGTCGGTATCTCAAGATTTCGGACGCGGATATGGAAAAGGGGCATATGCGTTGCGAAGTTAATTTATCTTTATACAAAGCAGGTGAAGAAAAACTGTCCGGGACGAAAGTGGAAGTGAAAAACATCAACTCGTTCAAATTTGTGGAAAAAGCGATTGCTTATGAGATCCAGCGACAGACGGAAGCGTTGGAAAAAGGCGAGAAGATTGTCCAGGAAACCCGCGGTTGGGATTCTAATCGTAATATGACAATTTCTCAACGCAAGAAAGAATCGGCGCATGACTATCGCTATTTTCCTGAACCGGATATCCCGCCATTTCAATTTGATGCAGGATACGCAAAGGAGCTGAAAAGAAAATTGTCGGAATTGCCTGATCAGAAAGTGAAGCGTTTCAAGGAGGAATATGCTCTCGCCGATGATGCAATTTTAGTCCTTACGACTGATCCGGCTCTCGCAGATTATTTTGAAAATGTCGTTAGTGAAATTAAGGAGAAAATTGATTGCAAAGAATTTTCCGTTACGCTCGAAAAATGCTTGGCACTTTCCGCTAACTATATTGTCGGAGAGTTGCGAAAGCATCTGATGACTAACGGCGAAGGAATAGAAAATTTGAAAATTACGCCGGAAAATTATGCCGAACTGATTGCTATTATCGGCGAAGGCAAGATCAGTTCTTCCGGAGCGCAAACAGTCCTGGCGGAAATGTATGCAACTGGCGGTGATCCATCGCAAATAATTGAGGCGAAAAATTTGATCCAAATGAGCGATGCAGGCGAGCTGGAAAATATCGTCGACGCAGTCCTTGCAAAAAATGAAAAATCTGTCGCAGACTTCAAAGCGGGAAAAGAAAACGCACTGAAATTTTTAGTTGGGCAAGTGATGGCGGTGTCTAAAGGCAAAGCTAATCCGCAAGTGGCGGAAGAGCTGTTGCGGAAGAAGTTGTGAGCGAGAAATTTGATGTTGTTTTGTCGCTGTGTCATTCCCGCGAAGGCGGGAATCCAGGTTCCTTCAGTAATAGAATCTAGAAATTCGAATTACAAGTGCAATCAATTCTATATTTTAGTAAGTCTCGAATTTTAATAGTTGGTTTTTCCCTATATTAAGCCTGAGGTGCCTGGATTCCCGCCTTTGCGGGAATGACACGTATAAACTTTTCTACTTTTTTTTCAATCTCACTATACTTCTCAAGCCAAATAATTCTCTCATCTTTCCCGAACCACGTCATCTGGCGCTTAGCATAATCTTTTTCAGAAAAATAGACTTTGGAAAACAGCTCCTCTTTCGGGAGTTGTTTTTGTAAGAATTTGGCAATCCAAAGATAACCCAGGCCGAAACTTTCCATTTTTTTCCAGCTGATTTTTTGCTCACTGTGCAATCTTTCCACTTCTTCAATCATCCCTTCCCCGAATCTTTGCTTCAGTCTTTTTTCAATGTTTTTGTGCAGTTTTTTCTTGGGCAAGGAAATTCCGATTTGCAGGAAATCATGAAACCGATGCGAATCTGCCTTGCCTACCGGCAGGCAGGCGAATTTATCCGAATCTACGAAATTGCGAATTTGTGAATTAGTTCGCAGATTCGCATTTGTTTCGTTGTTTCGTATCGGTAATGGTACCTTGCCTAATGTCTTGCAGATTTCAATCGCTCGGATTAGGCGGACAGGATTTTTAGCATCAATATTTCTCGCGCGAACCGGATCGAGTTTTTTGAGCATCACAAAAAGTTGCTCTGCAGATTTTTTACCTAATTCTTCTCGCAGTTTCCAGTCCGGTTTTACTTCAGGATAAATCACATCATCGACCAAAGCTTTGATCCAAAAACCGGTGCCGCCACAGAGGATGGGAACTTTTCCGCGTTTCAAAATATCGGCAATTATTTTTTCTGCATATTTTTTGAACTGCGCTGCGCTGAAATTAGTTTTTGGACCAACAACGTCGAGCATATGATGCTTGGCGAGTGCTTGCTCCGCTTTTGTGACTTTTCCCGTTCCAATATCCATCCCACGATAAATCTGTCGGCTGTCTACCGAAATGATTTCCCCATTAAATTTCTGGGCGAGTTTAATCGCAACGGAAGATTTTCCGGAGGAGGTGGGGCCAAGAATGACAATTATTTTATTATTTCCTACTTTTCCAGCAAACGAGCTTCTAGATTCCATATATTAGCCTTAGTGATCTTAACTTTTACAAATTTCTCAGTTAGGTTTTTTTGGTCGGTGATTATTTTGACATCTTTTCCTGAACGAGTGCGTCCGAAATAAAATCCATTTTTTTCTGAGTCTACCAAAACTTCCAAAATTTTACCGACATATTTTTTATTCTTGGCAAAAGTCGTACGAGCCAAAATTTCATTCAAATATTTTTCACGGCGGGATTTTTCTTGTTTTGAAACACTATCTTTCAATTTCCAAGCGACTGTGCCGGGGCGGGGAGAGAATTGGCCGAAATAGACCAAGTCGTATTTTACCTTTTCCATAATCCTTGCCGTTTCGAGAAAATCTTTTTTGGTTTCGCCAGGAAAACCGACAATAATATCTGACGTGATGGAATAGGGCGCATCGGGTTTGAACTTTTTGAAAGCAGTGCGAATTTTTTTGATTAAACCTAAATAGTGTTGGGCGGTATATTTGCGGTTCATGGCAGCAAGAATCTTATCTGATCCAGCTTGGATCGGCAGATGAATGTGTTCGCAAACCTTTTTTGATTTAGCAATCGTCTCAATGAGTTCATCAGAAAAATCTTTCGGATGCGACGACATAAACCGGATCCAAAAATGCCCGGGGATTTTTTCGATTTTTCGAAGCAGTTTAGGAAAGGTTATTGTATTATTGTCATTCCTGCGCAGGCGGGAATCTAGTGTAGAAACCACATTAGCTTCTAGGGCTTCGGATTTAGAGCGCGATGAGTAATTGTATGAGTTAACATTCTGCCCCAAAAGCGTTATTTCTCTGCAACCGTTTTTGATGAGAGTTTTTATCTCGTTGATTATTTCTTCAGCTGGCCTTGAAACTTCTCGTCCTCGAGCATATGGCACGACGCAATAGGAGCAGAAATTGTTACAGCCGGTCATTACCGGCACAAGCGCTTGGTGCTTGTTGGTATGCTTGGGTAGAGTGGAAAGATAGTTTATATTTTTATCGCGCTGAAGAGCATCTTTTTGTGCTAAAATTTCTAATTTCGAATTTCTAACCTGCCTGCCGGTAGGCAAGGTTTCTAAACAATTTCTAATGATCCAATTTTCCAATTTTATAAAATCTTTAATTTCACAAAACAAATCAACCTTATCTTTTAATCTTTCCTGAACATCCTTGCGATTGGCGAGACAGCCAGTGAGAATAATTTTTATTTTTGGTCGTGATTTTCGTAAGGTATGAATAATGCTGTAGGCTCTATTTTCCGCGGCTTGGCGGATTCCGCAGGTGTTGAAAATAACTAAATCTGCCTCGTTAATATTTTTTGCTAATTTAAGCCCCCTCTCCTTACTAAGGAGAGGGTTGGGGTGAGGTCTTTCCAAGAGGCCGGCGATTCTTTCAGAATCCGAGATGTTCATTTGACAGCCGAAGGTTTTGATAAAATAGGTTTTTGGTGGCATTATTTCTTTTCTTCAATTTCCTTTTTCACATTCTCCAAAAACTCGTCAACCTTCAAAATCTCCTGCTTCTTTTCTTCTCCACGTTTGCGAACTGCAACCGATCCGTCGGTCATTTCTTTTTCTCCTACAACCAAGATGTAGGGGATTTTTTGTTTTTCCGCCAGGCGGATGCGTTTGCCGAGGGATTCGTTAGAATCGTCGATGGAGGCGCGGACATTAGATGCAATGAATTGCGTCCCGATAGATTTAGCATAGTCATTGAATTTTTCAGAGATCGGGATGATCATAACTTGGACGGGAGAGAGCCAAGTTGGGAACGCGCCGGCATAGTGTTCGATGAGGATGCCCATAAAACGTTCGACTGCGCCATAGATGACTCGATGAAGCATGACTGGACGGTGTTCTTTTCCATCTTCTCCGATGTAGGTCAGTTCGAATCTTTCCGGCATGGAAAAATCCAGCTGGATCGTTCCGCATTGCCAGGTGCGACCGATGGCATCTTTGATGTGAAAATCAATTTTTGGTCCATAGAAAGCACCATCGCCAGGATTTAATTTATAATCTGCTTTTATCTCCGCCAGCGCTTCTTTCAGGGAATTTTCCGCTGTTTTCCACATCTCATCGGTGCCAGTCGAGTTTTCCGGACGGGTGGAGAGTTCCATGTGATAAGAAAGGCCAAAGGTTCCATAGATCCTATCGATGAGGCCGATCAACTTTTTAATCTCGTCCTTGATCTGATTTTCCATACAATAGATGTGCGCGTCATCCTGACGAAACATTCTCACACGGAAAAGGCCGTTCAAAGTTCCGGAAAGTTCATGGCGATGGACCAGCCCGATTTCTGCCAGTTTGAGGGGAAATTCTTTGTAGCTGTGCAGGTCGGATTTATAGACCAAAATTCCTCCCGGGCAGTTCATCGGTTTTACTGCATAATCAGCATCATCAATTTTGGTAAAATACATATTATCTTTGTAGTGATCCCAATGTCCGCTTTTTTCCCACAGAGCCTTGTTCAAGATGATTGGAGTGCTTATCTCCTGGTAACCTTCTTTTGTGTGCTCTTCCTTCCAATATCCGATCAATTCATTCCAAATCAACATGCCCTTGGGATGGATAAATGGAAAACCTGGTCCTTCTGGATGTGTGGAAAACAGTCTTAACTCTTTGCCGAGCTTGACGTGATTTCTTTTTTCCGCTTCTTCAATCATATGCAGATAATCTTTCAATTCAGATTTATTGGAAAAGGCGACGCCATATATCCGTTGCAGTTGTTTATTTTTCTCATCCCCGCGCCAATAGGCGCCGGAAATTTTTGTTAGTTTAAATCCGTCGGCCGGAATTTCGCCGGTGGAATCTAAGTGTGGTCCCGAGCAAAGATCAACGAAAGGGCCGGACTTATAGACCGAAACATTTTCATTGCCCGCTTTGGCTAAGTCATTGATCAATTCGACTTTATAGAATTGCCCCAATTTTTCAAAATCCGCTCTTGCCTCCGCAATCGAAATTTCTGCTCGCTCAAATGGATGATTGGCCTTGATGATGGCGCGCATCTTTTCTTCTAGAATTTCTAAATCTTCGGGAATAAGAGTTCTTGGCAGATCGAAATCATAGTAAAATCCATTTTCGATGGCTGGACCGATGGCAAATTTTGCCTCAGGAAACATTTCCAAAACCGCCGCCGCCAAGACATGGGAAGTCGAGTGGCGCAATATTTCTATTTTTTCGTTCTTTTGTTCGGTTGACATATGATTTGTTTAGTGTTATTAATAATTATTCTTGTACTGACTTAGTTTTTTTGAAAAAATAATCTGTTTATCAATAAAAGAGGGAGGTGTTAGTATGGCGACGATAATTCCAGTTGGGATTCTTTTTAAAGGGGGAGAAATGGAATTACCCTCTGGCGTTGAATGGATGTGTCCGCGTTGTGGTGAAGTAGAGTCTCGCGGAGGTGCCTATGAAACTTTCCACGTGGTTCAGATGGGTGATTCTGGGGAACCAATTCGGATCGTCCTGAAGGGTGTTTGCATAAAGTGTGGTGAGGATAACTTACCACCCGCGCCCTATCTCCATTGTTAAACAAAAAACCCGTCTCAAAGTCTGTTTTCAGAAAAGCCTATCATGGCCTTTCTAAACTTAAAAACAGATGCTTGAGACGGGTTGCTTTTATTTCTAAAAGTAATCTCCGCGGTTCCACTCAATTTCCCCGCCCAAGGCGGGACACTTTAGTTAAGCTGTTTTGCCAGCTTTTGGCAGAAACTCGGTGGTTGGTGAGTCCACGTCAACGCTTCATCGGATTTTTGTGTCTTTAGTATAATGCTTTACGGTAAAATCGTCAAATATGCTTGGCTATTGACAAGCAAATGAAAAGTCGCTAATATAGTTAAAGACATTACAAAACTAAATATTAGTCCAAATAGAGGGAAATCTAGACTGCAAGAACTTGGACCATCTCTTTTTCTCGAAGGGTAATCACTAAAAGCTAAAATGCTTTTGGTTTTGACGCTTTGAGAAATTCCGTCTATTTTTTTATGCTTAGTTTTATGTCCAACAATATCTTATGGCACAAGACAAAGAAGTAGTAAAATTAGAAGGTGTGGTCGTTGAGCTTTTGCCCAGCGCGACTTTCAAAGTTAAGCTGCCTAATAATCATGAAATTCTGGCCTATATCTCAGGCAAGATGCGCGTGAACTATATCCGACTTATCCCAGGCGATCGCGTGCTAGTCGAAATGAGTCCCTATGATCTGACTAAAGGTCGAGTCGTTCAACGGCTTAAATAAAAATTTGAAAATACTCCTCCTTCGTTCTGAGGGTACTCAGAACTACGGCGTGACGAGCTCGCTGGTGAAAATTTTAAAGGTTTTACTAGCTAAAGAGAGTAAGAGTTTATTTTAGGATTAATAATACAAACTATGAAAGTCAAAGCATCTGTGAGAAAAATTTGTGATAAGTGCAAGACCGTCAAAAGAAAAGGCGTGCTTTTTGTGATTTGTTCTAATCCCAAGCATAAACAACGCCAGGGTTAAGCAAACTTTTAATCAATTCTCATAAATCATCATATGTTAAGAATCGCTGGAGTAAACGTGCCTGACAATAAAAGAATCGAGATTTCCCTCACCTATATCTACGGAGTTGGTAAGAATACTGCCGGAGATGTTTTGGCTGAGCTTAAAATCGACAAGAACAAGCGCACAAAAGATTTGACTGAAGAAGAGCAGAACAGTATCCGAAGCTATGTCGAGAAAAAGATCAAGATTGAAGGTGATTTGAAATTGGAAGTACGCGAAAACGTAAAACGCTTGAAAGAAGTGGGATGCTACCGTGGCGTGCGGCACCAAAGAGGTTTGCCTGTCCGCGGACAAAGAACCAAAACCAATAACCGAACCGTCCGTGGCAATGTGCGACGCACGATGGGATCTGGCCGTGTTAAGACCGAAAAGACGTAGAAATAAAAAGTTGTCATTCCCGCGAAGGCGGGAATCCAGTGGACAAACTAAGAGATGTAAATCCAATCTCTGTGGGTAGGTAAATTACGAAGGCGGGTATAACTAAAGTGATTTATATTATTATGACGAACGATACAGAACAAAAAAAGGCCAAAGACGCGACTGCTCCAGTTGCGAAAATTTCTGATGAGGCGATTCTTTCCACTCTAGCTGGCGAAGAAGTTAAGCCGGAAGCCAAAAAAGTTAAAAAGGCCAAAAGGCAAGTGCAGAAAGGCCGTGCAACCGTCAAATGTTCCTACAACAATACGCTGGTCAATATTTCTGACAGTACGGGCGGAGTTTTGGGCTGGTGCTCATCCGGACTTTTGGGTTTCAAGGGTGCTAAAAAAGCCACTCCATATGCTGCGACTCAGGTTGTTGCGAATGTGACAGAAAAAGTGCGTAAATATGGAGTGAAGGAATTGGAAGTTTTTGTCCGGGGAGTTGGTTCTGGACGAGAAGCTTCGATCCGCGCTCTCGCAAACAACGGTTTTGAAATCACAATGATCAAAGATACGACTCCAATTCCACACAATGGTTGTCGCGCTAAGAAACCGCGTCGAGTTTAATCCTCCTGCTCCGCCAGCCGGCGGATACGGCGGACAAGATTTATAATAAAGATTAAAGAGATACGTTAAATTATTTATTTAGAAAGAGCATATGGCTAGAGATACTGAAGCACAATGTCGAAAATGTCGCAGAGCGATGGAAAAATTATTCCTCAAAGGTGACCGTTGCAACGGTCCAAAATGTGGAATGGTTAAACGCGCCTATATTCCTGGAGTCCACGGCAAAAAAATGTCGCGGGGAAACCGCAGTGAATACGGTATCCAGCTCGCAGCCAAACAAAAAATCAAGCGCATCTATGGTGTTTTGGAAAAACAATTTCGTAAACACTTCAGTGATGTTAAGGGCAAAAAAGGCGTAACAGGCGACCTGCTGCTTATCCGCTTGGAAACCCGGCTGGATAATGTGGTTTATCGGATGGGCTTTGGCGCTTCCCGCGCACAATCGCGACAATTGGTCAATCATGGACTGATCGCTATCAATGGTCGCAAGGTTTCTATCCCTTCCTATGAAGTGAAAGTCGGACAGGTGATCAGTATCAAAGCTGGCAAGGAACAGAAGAATTATTTCAAAAATATCGATCAAGCACTTAAGAATAAACAAGATTTTCCAAGTTGGATCTCATTTGACTCAGCTAAACTTGAAGGAAAAGTGATCAGCCTTCCAACTCGTGAAGAAATTGGAATAGGCGTCGATGCTCAAGTGGTGGTGGAATATTACTCTCGATAATTAAAATTTGGAAGAGCGTTAAGTCTAAGAAACTAACGTTAAATCTTCCCTAATTATTAAATTTTACAAACAAATGCAAGCAATAACGTTACCGCAAAAACCTAAATATATTCCTGTCGATGAAAAGACTGGCAGGTTTGAAATTGATGGTTGTTATCCGGGCTATGGAACAACCGTAGGTAATGCTCTGCGCCGCGTGCTTCTTTCTTCATTGCCAGGTTCTGCCATCACTTCTGTCAAGATCAAGGGCGTGAAACATGAATTTTCTACGATCCCTAATGTGTTGGAAGATGTGATCCAGATCGTGCTTAATTTGAAACAAGTCCGCCTGAAATCACACAAAGATGAGCCGGTAACTGTAACGCTGAGTGTGAAAGGGGAAAAGGTGATCACTGCCGGAATGATCAAATGTCCGACGGATGTGGAAGTGATTACAAAAGACGCTCCAATTGCGACGATCACCAATGCTAAGGGTGAATTTGATATGGAAATGGAAGTAGAAAATGGTATCGGCTATGTACCAGTTGACCAACAACAAAGAGATAAAAAAGAAGTTGGCATGATTGCATTGGATGCAATCTATACTCCGATCCGCCGCGTGAACTATACGATTGAAAATATGCGCGTCGGGAAGCGGACTGATTTTGAAAAGATTATCCTTGAAGTGGCGACTGATGGGAGTATCTCACCCAAAGACGCTTTCGCTCAAGCCGTGAAGATTCTTGGTGATCAATTCTCAGTTCTAACTTCAATCAAAGAAGTGGAGGAGGTTATCGAAGAAGAAGTCGTCGAAGCTCCAATTGAGGCGGAAGTGGCTGAAGTTGTCACTGAAGATGTGACCAAAACGGAAGTGACCGCACTCAAGAATCTTTCTACTAGAACATTGAATGTATTGGAAAAAGCTAATATCGCTACTGTTGCTGATATTGTTAAATTGACCGAAGTGCAAGTGGGAGAATTGGAAGGAATGGGAGCGAAAGGTATCAAGGAAATTAAAAAAGCGATCGGAGACTTTGGAATTAATCTCAAGAAAGAAGACTAAGAGAAGACTAAGTTAAAATTTTATGCGACATCAAAATAAGGGAAGGGAATTGGGACGAGAGATGAATCAAAGAAAAGCATTGTTCCGTACGATGCTCGGCAGTTTGATCATGCGCGAAAAGATCGAGACGACTGAAGCGAAAGCCAAGGAACTGAAAGGTAAGATCGATCGACTGATCAATAAGGCCAAAAAAGCCAAGGATCCGGTGCGAAAATTGGCTGTGGTTCGTGATCTTAAAAAATATATTCCCGCGATGGCGATGAAAAAGCTGACCGGAGAATTTTTGGATAAATTTGAGAAAAGAAGCAGTGGGTATACCAGAATAATTAAATTAGCGCCAAGAAAAAGCGATTCTGCAAGAATTGCCGTTATCGAATTCGTCTACTAAACCTATGATTACTAGAAAATATCATCTTTTTGATGCGACAGATAAGACCCCTGGCCGAATGGCAACCGAAATTGCTCGGATTTTGCGAGGGAAGAACAAGGTTGATTTCGCTCCACACGTCGATGGAGGCGATTTCGTGGTTGTGACCAACTCGGACAATGTTAAAATCGCCTATGGCAAGGGGGAGAAAAAAATTTATTACCGTTTTTCCGGTTATCCAGGTGGAATCACTGCGACGACACTCAATGATCAGATCGAAAAAGATTCTCGAAAAGTGATCAAAGACGCAGTCTATGGCATGCTTTGCAAAAACAAACTGCGCGACAAGATGATGAAACGACTTTTAATCTATGTCGATGATAAGCACACTCACGCGATCAATGGAACAACTAACTAATACTTATACTATGATAGACAAGAAAAAAGCTAAAATTGAAAAGGACGCAGTGGTAGAAAAATCCGAGGCTGGGAGATATCTCTATGCCGTCGGCAAAAGAAAAACCGCCATTGCGCAAGTCCGCATCTATCCGACTGACACGCCGACTGACACCTTGGTCAATGACAAAAAATTGGAAGAATATTTTTCTGTCGCTCGTTTTTCTGACACGGTAAAATCCGCCTTGACCTCCGTGGGACTTTCCGAGAAATTCAATGTGACTGTAAAAGTAGTTGGCGGGGGAATCAACGCCCAATCCGAAGCGATCCGTTTGGGAATCTCCCGAGCGCTCATTAAATTTGACGAGAGTCTGAGAAAAGTTCTGCGCGCCGAGGGCTTCCTCACCCGAGACGCCAGAGTGGTAGAAAGAAAGAAACCGGGACTCAAGAAAGCGAGAAAAAGTCCACAGTGGGCAAAAAGATAGTAAATCTTTTTGCACAATGTGGTGGGGAAGGGTCGGAAACCGGGAGGTTTCAGTTGGCGGAATTATTCAAACCGAGGGGTTTGAAGGAGCGGAGCGACCCATAAGTGGGCGAAACGCTAAAGGTTTATATTATATTTGTATTTTTGCAGAAACGAGCTATATGCTCGTTTCTTTTTGATTAGGTGTCATCCTCGCGAAGGCGGGGATCCAGGCACCTCAGACTTAATATAAAGAAAAAACGAATTATTAAAACTCAAGACTTGCTAAAATAGAGAATTTGTTAGACTTGTAGTTCGATTTTCTGGAGTTCATAGCTCGTGGAACCTGGATTCCCGCCTTCGCGGGAATGACACGTTGAGAGATTTGCTTTACCTAAAGCCCATCCAGATTTCTGGGTTGACAAAAACCTCAAATGGGTGCATGCTATAAAATCGTACATTAAAAAACTACCTAGCCGATTAACAGTCATTTTCTGACTAGCTCTACGTTGTGTGGAGGCGGTTGGAAATGTGCTGTTAATTGAAAAGAAAGGAGAACAATGAGATGATAAATAGAGAACGGTCAGCGTTAAGTTTGAAAGAGCTTAAATCCTTTGTATGGGCTCGTTTGCAAATAGCGCGTATACAAAATATGTCTCTGAATGCAGCAATTAAAGAATATCACGGAATTGAGCCTTTGGAGGATGATGAGTATTTTTCACGTTTTTCTAAGGAGCTCCACTTCAAATTAACGGACAAACTTGCTGGCTTAGTCGCTCGACGTCTCAAGCGCAATGCGCGGGATAAGCCACTGTTTTCAGCGAAAGACGTTCAGCATCTCACAGGTGCAATTAACGACAGTATGGAGAAATTCACGGGACAGGCTCTAGATGAACAGGAATATGCACTGTTAGATTCGTCTTTGAAAGATTGTGTTAAACATCTAACGAATGACATGAGCATTGAGGATCTCTATGAGGATTATTGGAGTTTGATCGATGTGCTTCAAACCCTCGCTGACGAGTATAATACTCCAGTAACTGAGCTCATTGAGCATATCGATAAATACGCCGATGCGATTACTCGCAGGACTCAAACCAAGAAGGAGTTCTTGAATTCTTGCAACCAAACCCTGCAGGATATAAGTATTGAAGCGGTCAAAAACTTATTGATGGGTCCTATGTTTGAGCTGATTTCCGACGATGATTCGGAAAAAATGACCGAGGAAAGGCTGGCTGAAATGATACCGGCTTTGGAAGCATTAAATGAAAAAACCAGAGATGCCATAAGAGGCTGGTATCAAAACGAAGCCGAACGTATTTATGGCACAACCGAATAATCTTATCCTTACTCAGCATAATCCCTCGCTCAAAAGCTTGCCCAATGGCAACTTAAGCGAGGGATTTTTTAATCCAGTATTTTTTACAAAAAGATTGATATCTTGTCGGTTCAATTCTCCCGAATTGAACCTTTTATTTCTAATCAGCTAGCTAAGAATTAGGAGGTTCAGGTCAGGAGACACTAAACCGACAACTTTATAAAATACAAAAAGCCCAAAACATTTCTGCCTGGGCTTTTTTGAAAATATGGAAAAGATTATTTCTTCAACTTCTTTTTCGAAACTACTTTCTTGGTCTCGGCTTTGGGTTTTCGGATGCGTTCCTTTTTTACTTTTGGCGCGGCTTTCTTTTCGGCGATTTTCTTGAAACGGTCGACGCGGCCGGCGGTGTCCATGGATTTTTTCTTGCCAGTGTAGAAAGGATGGCAAGCGGCGCAGATTTCAACCTTCATTTCTTCAATCGTGGATCCCGCTTCAATCACATTGCCACAGGCGCAGATGATTTTGGCGTTGGGAAAATACTTAGGATGGATGTCTTTTTTCATAAAATTGACTGATTTTAGCCCTTGAGAGTTGGAAATAAGGCTTTTTTGGGGCCTGATCGTTTAGGACTCTTAAAACTGGGCAAATTTGGGTTAAATTGAGTTATTCACTAACTTGCTAAATTTAGCACAGCTTTGGGAAATTGACAAGTGGTGCGGGAGCTGATATAGTAGCTAGGTACAAAAACTCATATTTTCCGGGCGTTGTCCTGCCCCAAGAGTCGAAAGACGAGGGGATTAAGACGCTGATTCTAAGCCAATAACTTCAGAATTAACGGAAAATAGCGGAAACGCAACTCACTTTTGAGGGGCGTATAATTATTAAAGGAATAATAGTATGGAAGAGAAGAATGTTTCAGTTCCGACAGGGACTGGAAAAGAGAGCGCGGCAGGAGAGGTGGCCGACAGTTTTTCTGATTTCGATTTTGCGAAATTGGAAATCAATCTGGAAGAGATGTTCAAAAATGGTGTGCATTTTGGACATCACAAATCCCGAAAAAATCCTAAGATGGATGAATTTATCTTTGGTGTGAAAAACGGGATCAACATTTTGGACTTGCAAAAGACGGCGCAGATGTTGAAAGAGGCGTTGGCCTTTATGGAAAAAGTGATCATGAGCGGGCAGAAGATCTTGTTCGTGGGAACAAAAAAGCAAGCCAAGAAAATTGTGGAAGCAGCGGCAAAGCGTTGTGAGATGCCCTATGTGACGGAGCGTTGGTTGGGTGGCACTTTCACTAACTATGCGGCAATTTCTGGACGAACAAGGTATCTGCGTGACGGGCAAGGTAAATTGGAACGTGGAGAATATGGCAAATACACCAAATTTGAACAGATGAAATTTGCCGAAGAGTTGGAGCGCTTGGAAACGAAGATGGGTGGAATCAAGAATATGGATCGCTTACCAGGCGCAATTTTTGTGACTGGTGTAGTGGAGGATAATCTAGCCATCAAGGAAGCCAAAATCAAAAATATTCCCGTGATTGCTCTCGCTGATACTAACATCGATCCGCGTGATATCGACTATATCATTCCAGCCAATGAGGACGCCGTTTCATCTTTGAAAATTTTGATGGCCTATGTGATTAAAACTGTTTTGGCGGCCAAGCAAAAAATGGCAGTAGAAAAAGTGGCAATTGAGAAGGCTGCAGTGGCAGCAGCTGCTGAAGTGAAAAAATAAAAAGTTAAGAGGACTGATCCTCCTTCGTCCTAAGAGTACTCAGGACTACGGCGGACAAATAAAATTATGGCAAACTTAGAGCAAATAAAAAAGATTCGGGAAATGCTTGGATCGGGAATCGTGGAAACAAAAAACGCGCTTGATGAGGCTGATGGAGATGAGGAAAAAGCGATTGAGATTATCCGCAAAAAGGGACAGTTGAAAGCAGCCAAGAAATCTGATCGGGAAGCTGGTGAGGGCGTGGTCGTATCCTACATTCATCCGAACAATAAATTGGGAGCGATTGTAAAACTGTATTGCGAAAGTGATTTTGTGGCACGGAACACTGAATTTTTGGAGTTGGCAAAAGACTTGGCAATGCACGTGTCAGCGATGAATCCGCAATATGTGAAGCCAGAAGATGTCCCAACTGAGACACTGGAAAAGGAAAAAGATATCTGGCAAGAACAATTGAAAGCGGAAAATAAGCCGGTAGAAATTATGGCAAAAATTCTAGAAGGCAAGGAGAAGAAATTTCGGGAAGACTTGGCACTGCTTACTCAGCCTTTCGTAAAAAATCCTGACCAAACTATTGAAGCACTGATTACAGAAAAGATTGCTAAGATTGGAGAAAATATCCGCGTGGGTGGTTTTACTCGGATGGAGCTATAAACAGTAGATTGAAATACGATGGATGTTTTTGTTAAAATATATTCCTGGGAAGGGCCGCGAATGTGCGAAAGCGCAATCAAAGTAAAAGCGGGTGACCGCGTGGTTGTTACCTGTGAACATTTTAATGAATTAGGAACGGTTGAGGCGGATGGTCATGAAAACTGTCCAAGAGAAAAAGAGCAAGTTTTGCGCCTAGCGACAACAAGGGACAAGGAAAGTTTTCTAGAAAAAGAAAAGGAAAAAGTGGCGGCGTTGGATTTTTGCAAGAGCGAACTCAAAAAACTTGGACTAGCGATGAAAGCGATCGATGCGCGGATAAGCTTAGATGGTAAACAGATCATTTTCATTTTTACATCTGACGGCCGGGTAGATTTTCGCGAATTGGTCAAAAATCTTTCGCTCAAGTTCAAGAAAGCTATCCGGATGCAACAGATCGGTTCGCGAGATGAAGCTCGGAAATTGGGTGATTGTGGAGTGTGTGGCCGAGCGATGTGTTGCATTAATACGAAAAATAATATTCCTAGCATTACGACCGATATGGCGCGCGTCCAGCAGATCGCACACAGAGGCACGGAGCGAATTTCTGGCGCTTGTGGTCGGTTGATGTGTTGCCTGGCTTATGAAGCGCAAAGTTATCGGGAAATGTTAGAAGGGATGCCGGAGATGTATAGCACGATTAGTACAGTCGAGGGAGATGGCACAGTGATTGAGGTGAACGCAATCACGCAGGAAGTCAAGGTGAAATTGCGAAGTGGAAAATATCTGTCAGTCAAAAAAGAAGAGTTAAAATAAAACTAACCTATTTATGTTGTACCAAATTATTCCGCCAATTTTAGTCATTTTCAGTGTTATTGGAATAATTATTTTTTTGGTAAAAAAGGCTCCGGAAATCAATCGTCTGGAGCGAGAGGAGAAATTGGAAAATGAACGAGCGTTTCGGGCGGTCGATGGTGGGGTGGGTGATTATTCCCGGCAGGATACCGGAATGGCTAAAGTGACGACAAGACTAAAACAAGGTTTGCTGGTCGTGCTGGAAAAGTCAGTCAAGAAATCGCGGATTGTTTTTTTGAAATTAGAAAATAAGCTCAAGGACTTGGGCGAAGGGATCCGAAAAAAAAGAAATTCAAGGGTGGTCGAAAACGGGCCGAATCCTGAACCGCAGTTGGAAGAGAATCTTGAGCGCAGAGAAGAAAAACCGGCAGCAAATGAAAGTGAAATATTGGATGGAATTATTGATAAGGTGGGAAAGTATGATCCGGAGAAAAAAAATATCCGTGAAAGATTAGGATTGAAACAACGAGCGATCCAGGAAGAAGTAGAGGAGAAATATTTTCGTCCGATCATCAGTGATCGAGTCGTGGTACCGAAAAGAAGACGAGAAACCAAGAGTCGCCTAGAGGAATTGCTCATCGAAAGAATCGCGGCTAATCCGAAAGATATCGAAGCTTATGAGCGATTGGGAGAATATTATCTGGAAGTGAAAAATTTGGAACATTCCAAGGAATGTTTCAAACAAGTGCTCAGATTAAACCCGGGAAATCGTAACGCACGGTATAAGATCAGAAAACTGGAAAAAATCCTAGGAAGCTGATAGAATAGAAAAAGCGTGAAATTAACTCGCGCTTGATATGCTGAAGTAGCGGAGTGGCACCTGCCTGCCGGCAGGCAGGGAGCAACTGTTTTGTAAATAGTAGCGCTATTAAGGTTTGGGGAAATTATATATTGCCGAAGTAGCTCAATGGCAGAGCAACTGTTTTGTAAACAGTAGGTTATCGGTTCAACTCCGATCTTCGGCTCACGAATGAATTATTGTGAGTAGCGGAAAAAGTGGGTCGGTGGCGGAGTGGTCAATCGCAGCTGACTGTAAATCAGCCGATTTCGGTCTACGGGGGTTCGAATCCCTCCCGGCCCACATTAAATTTATGCCGTTGTAGCTCAGTCGGTAGAGCATTTCCATGGTAAGGAAAAGGTCTCCGGTCCGATTCCGGACAACGGCTCACGAGAATAAGAAAGAGAGAAGGTTTAATCAAGTTAAATTAATTTATCATACCATTATGTCACGAGAAAACTTGGCAAAGATGAAATGCTTGGAATGTGCCAACATCAACTATTTCACAACCAGAAACAAGAAGAAGATCAAGGAAAAATTGGAAATGAAAAAACATTGCCCGAAATGCAAAAAGCATACGATGCATAAGGAAATGAAGTAATTTGACAATTTGGCCAAATTATTGTTAAACTAAGATTAGATGTTAAGTAACTCATAGTCTTAGTTTGATTTTTTATGAAGGTTGATATTTTGAAAAAGAAAGCTACAGAACTGAGACAGCGGGGATTTTCTTTCAGGGAAATAAGTGAAAAAATTGGAATAGCGAAAAGCACGGCAAGCTTGTGGCTGAGAGAAGTTGAATTATCCAAGATTGCAAAAGAAAGAATTAACAAGCTGGGAGTCGTTGGGAGAAATAAAGGGAATGAATCAGTTAGAAAAAGAATAGTAAGCGAGGACAAGAAAATATTGGCAAATGTTAAAAATAGCATTGGTCGATGTGTTTTGCTAAAAAATGATCTAAAGATTGTGTGTGCGTTGCTTTATTGGTGCGAAGGTGGAAAAACTGAAAAGTCACAGTTGACTTTTATAAATTCAGATCCGAAGCTTATTAAGTACTTTATTGATACTTTCAGAAAAGCATTCAGTGTTGATGAAAAGAGATTTAGAGCGCTAGTTCATGTGCATAGCTATCACAACGTTGAAAAGCAGATTAAGTTTTGGTCGAATGTTACTAGAATACCAGAAGCGCAATTCACTAAGCCCTATAATAAGCCGAATGCTGGCAAGAGAATAAGGGAAGACTATCAGGGATGTATTAGCGTTAGATACTATGGAAAACAAATAAGGCAAGAGATGTTGTTTCTGATTAGGGAAATTTCAAGGCAATAAACACGCGGGGTTCGTATAGTGGCAGTATAGGACTCTCCAAAAGTTCTGGCGCAGGTTCGATTCCTGCACCCCGTGCAGGACATAAAAAGAGGCTTATTTGAGCCTCTTTTTTGGTAGGGCAGTGGGAAGTTAGAATTTTTTGTGATAGAATTAAAATATAAAAACAATGCTTGGTAGTTTTGATATGTATAAAGAGCTTAAAACAAAATCAATATTATGATGGGCGAACCAAATTTTCCAACAATTGAATCGGCAGATCACAAACTAAAAAATGAAATAAACCTAAAATTAGCATTACTTCTTCGCAAGGGAATTCACCTTACTGATATAGTTGATTTGCTTGATGCTAAGGAATTTCTGAGCTACATGCAAACGAAAAAAGGTCAGGCTCCAGTAGCTCATTTTAGTGTTGACAATTTTGTCAAAAAGCGAATCAGTGAGAATAGAAAAATCAGCTTGCCGGATGATTACACGAAGCTGGACGAAGTAATATTGCCACCTTCTGAAATGGAAATAACTACGGGAAGCGGAAACGGTTTCAAGGAGGCAGGTGTCATTCCTCGCTCAGCACTACTCATGGAAACCCTCGCTGAATTGGGATTGAAATATTCTGTGGTTGAAGGCGAAAATGATCCCAAGATGATGAGAAAGTTGAGTTATTTAATTTTTATCTTGCCATCAATCGAAAAATTAGTTCTTGTTAATAATGAGGAAGGAAACGCCACTTTCATTGTTCATAAAGCTAAACAAGAAGAATGGAGGGATTATATGAATAAGACGAAAGAAGAGCTATCTGCAATGCCCCATGACATCGTGTCTGTTGTAAAATATCCTGATAAAAATAAAGAAGGTCATAGGGAAATTTGGAAGAATAAAATTAAAGATTTGTTAGTCGAAGAGATCGGTTGTTCAGTGGATGCTCCTGAAGGATGGATAACGCCTGTAAAATTAGCAACTTTGCTTGGGTTGAATTCTGGCTCTATTGAAGCGATAGTCAGAAAATATAAAAAATCTAATCCTGATTGGCTGAAAAGATACGCAACGATGAGGGGCGATGTGGCGATTCATTATAGTCCTGAATTAGTGGAGATGATCAAAAAAAAATTAAATGAGCGAGAACTAGTTCCACTTGTTCCTGATGGTTGGCTAAATCTAGCCGCTTTTTCCTTAAAGGCTGGTATAGCGCCACAGACATTACGAGCTTATGTTGAGAGTTACAGACAAGATTATCCCCAGTGGTTTGGGAATTATAGAAATCATCTGAACCAGCAAGTGGAACATCTTCATCCAGATCTCGTAGACACCGTTTACAGGGAGGTTAAAAAAACGGAGTTGGCACCGGCAGGGTGGTTGACAAAAAATGCCTTTGCTCAAAAGAGTGGTATTACTTTTGATGCAATACAAAATAAAGTAGAGAAATATAGAATCGATCATCCAGAATGGATTAAGACCTTTCGGGGAACCATGGGAAGGCGAAGCGAGCATCTTCATCCAGATTTAATAAAAATCATCCAAGAGGAAGATGCAAGTCTCGTGCTTGTTCCAGATGGCTGGATGACTACGAATCAACTAGCTGACTCAGTCGGAGTGACATTTAGAACTATCCAACGTTATATAAATAAATATGAGTCCGAACACCCAGAATGGCTTTTTGTGTATAAAAATCATAGAGGAAAGCCACTTGAATATTTATCTCCCGAATTAGTTGAAAAAATACGTAATGAATACCACGGAACATCAATTGCTCCTGCCGAATGGAGTTCGGTTTATACTTTAGCGCAAAAATGGAACACAACTGTTCAAACATTGCATGATCAATCAGAAAAACAAAGAATTTTAAATCCGGAATGGACAAAGATTCATAGGAACTCACATGGGAAGAACTTAGAATATTATTCTCCTGAGCTAATAAAAATGTTAGCCAAAAGACATGAAAAAAAAGAATTTGCGCCGGATGGCTGGGAAATGGGTTTTAGTTTAGCAAAAAAAATTGGTATATCACCAGAAACCTTACGAAACCATGCAGAAGAGTATAGAGCTGGAAACCCGGAATGGTTTAAATATTATGAACATCGAATGGGTAAACAATTTGAATATTTTTCCCCTGAGCTTTCAGAAATACTTTTTAATAAATATGGGAAATTAGGAGTAGCTCCAGAGGGATGGATGATTGCTAGAGGTCTGGGAATTAGTTTGGGTGTTGACCGCACAACTGTAAAAAATTACGCTGAAGAATTTAGGCCGAATCATCCGGAGTGGTTTAGTAAATTCAGGCATCCGAAATCATTAGAGATGGAGTATTATCACCCAGAGTTAGTAAAAAAGATAAAAGACTATTTCACAGAAATTATGTCGGTGCCAGATGGCTGGCTTGTCGCTTTTTCTGTAGCAAAGCTTACTGGCGTAACGAGCCCAACAATTCAAAAGAATGCTGAAATATTTAGGTCAGAGCATCCAGAGTGGTTCAGAAAGTATAGAGATAACGCAGGCCATGTATCTGAGCATTATTCCCCTGAATTAGTAGAAATCCTTAAAGAAAAAATGCAGAAAGGCCAGTAGTTTATAAATAGCATAATTACCTAATCTGATGTGTGGGAATCGAAGCTTGGAATATAAATGTATTCCTTTCTTTTAATAAAAATAGTTCTAACGTCCTTCACTATGGCGTGCAAAAAAGAATTACGTAATTAATTACGTAATTCTTTTTTTTTGCTTCGGAATAAAATCGCAAATAGTTTCTTTTCTTGCTATAATAAATGTGTCGTTGAAATTAATTTTTTATAGCTATGCGAGCAGATACTAAAAATAACAAAGCCTATTTTATTGGTGGCGGGATTGCCTCTTTGGCCGGTGCGGTTTATCTGATTAAGGACGGTGGTTTCCAAGGGAAAAATATCACTATCTTGGAGGCGAACAGCGCGATCGGGGGCAGTTTGGACGCGAAAAGAAATTATTCCGGAAAGGCCTATATTATGACAGGGCACAGGATTTTAGCCAAAAATGCTTTCGAGTGCACATATGCCTTGCTTTCTCGCGTGCCATCCCTTGAGAATAAAAATTTGAGCGTGAAAGACCAGATAGATAATTATAATTTGAGGATAAAAACGTTTGCCAAAGCGCGCTTGGTGGAGAATGGCCAGATTATCAATTCTCATACACTTGGGTTGTGTTGGCGAGATAGATGGAATTTGTCAAAAGTTCTGATGCGGCGTGAAGCAACTTTGGATAATTTGCGGATAGATGAATATTTTGACGCAACTTTTTTTGAGACAAATTTTTGGTCTGAATTTAGTACGGTTTTTGCTTTTCAGCCTTGGCACAGCTTGGCGGAATTTAGAAGATATATTTTTAGGTCATTCCATGCCTTGCCTTTTTATGACACGATGGAGTGCATCCAAAACACGCCATATAATCAGCATGATTCACTCGTACTGCCAATCATGAAATGGTTGGAAGGCCAAGGCGTCAATTTCAAAAAGGAAACAATTGTCACTGGCCTTGCGATGGAGATTGCTAAAAAGGAAAAGGCGGTCAAGAAGATCTTGTTCACTAAAAACAAAAAGAAGAGGGGTATTTTGATCGGTGAAGAGGACATTGTTTTCGCCACCCTTGGCTCGATGACTACCAATGCTAGTTTCGGATCAATGCATGCAGCGCCAAAACTAAAAAAAAGGCGAAACTGCGCAGCTTGGAATTTTTGGGAGAAAATATCTATTCTCGATCCTGATTTCGGCCGGCCTAAGGTTTTTGATAATCACGCCAAAAAATCAAAATGGGAATCATTTACGGTTACTTTTAGAAACAAAACTTTTTTTGCGCTGATGAAAAAATTGACCGGCAATATTGAGGGAACTGGAGGAGGAACGACTTTTCACGCTTCCAATTGGGGCATGTCAATCACTATTCCGCATCAGCCACATTTTAGAGGACAAAGCAAAGGCGTGGATGTTTGTTGGGGCTACAGTTTGCGTCCGGACAAAAAAGGTAATTTTGTCAAGAAAGAAATGTACGAGTGTACTGGGGAGGAGATTTTGATCGAGCTGATCGGGCACTTGGGTTTTGAGAAACAAAAGGACAAAATCATCGGATCGGCTACTTGCATTCCGTGCGTAATGCCCTACATAACCAGCCAATTTTCTCCAAGGTCAAAAAAAGATCGGCCACGTGTAGTGCCAACTGGCGCGAAGAATTTTGCCTTTTTGGGTCAATTTTGCGAGATACCGGATGACATTGTTTTTACGGTGGAATACTCAATTAGATCGGCTCAAATAGCGGTTTATTCTCTTTTGGGCCTGGATAAAAAGATTGACCCGATCCTCAAGGGGTATCGTCACCCGGGCAATATATTCAGGGCGATAAAAACTATTCTCAGATAAGGTTTGAAAATTGGACTTACTGAATAGTGGGTTGAAAAACGCTTAATATCGGCGTTTTTTTGGTTTTAAGCATGATGGAATTGATAAATTAATCCTAAACCAACTATAAATCGTACTAATAGCGTAAGAGTAGGTTAAAAACGAAAGGAGGTGAAAAGCATATGAGTAGCAACGTAAAAATCGCGAGTGGTATAAGTTTAGTGGCCGGTTTATGGCTGATGGCTTCGGCGTTTGTGATGGCAGTAGGGCTCTATAGCAATCCGTTTATTGTTGGAATCCTAGTGGCAATTTTCGCCCTGATTGCGCTTTCGGATGCAGAAAGTTCTGTGTGGGTCGGTTGGGTAAATGGTCTTTTGGGTTTCTGGATGCTGATCAGTCCCTTGTTTTTAGCAATGGCAACGGTAGGCGCAACCTGGAATAGCGTCATTCTCGGCCTAGTCATCATCGGTTCTTCTCTGTGGGGTATGATGTCTTCACCCTCAATGGGTCGCGGACATCCCAGCATGAGCTGATTTATCCTGCGAGTGAGATCATAATTGGCTTAACGAGAAAATGAATGCCACATAAAGCGAAAGAAATAAGATCGATACAAGATCTTATTTCTTTGTTTAAAATTATAGTGTATAATTCAGGTGAGCTAATTTTTAAACTAAAAAATATGCAAAAAAATGAGAGTAACTTGGATCGCAGCCTAAGGGCTATTCTGGGGGTTGTTTTCCTAGCGCTCGGAGCGTTATCCTTCTCTGGCATAACGAGTGGTATGCTCTTTGTATTAGGAGTGGTCATGCTTATCACGGCCGCAACCGGTTTTTGCGCGCTGTATAAATTGTTCGGGATTGACACGATCGGGGAGAAAAAATAGGACCTGGCAAGGGTGGATCAATACTGGCTTTTCAACAAAAATTACGAAAATTTATCGCTGGTTTTTGTTTTATAAAAGTAGCGACGTGAGTTGCTGATTTTGTTAGTTGGCGAGAAAAACGAAATCGCTTAATTGAGATGAAAAAAAAGAAAGTTGAAAAAAATAATCCTCAAATTTTGGCACCGACACTGCTCGGTCTGCTTGGACGTTACAAAAAAATTATTAGCTGGCTTGTCATTCTCACAATTATTGCTAATGCGCTAAGCATTTCTGTGCCCAAAATTATTGCGCGGGCGATCGATACCTATGCCAGTGGACATTTTTCCGTCCCTGATTTAGCGATTGAGTTTACCGTCATCGCTATAGGCATTTTCGTCTTTACTTATTTGCAAAACATCGTACAGGTCTATGCATCAGAAATGGCCGCGCGCGATTTGCGCGATGAACTTGTGGCCAAAATTTCCGTCCAACCCTATGCCTATATTGAAACTGCCACGCCGGCCAAGCTTTTGACTAATCTGACATCCGATGTCGACGCGGTAAAAACTTTTGTTTCGATCGCTGTCTCTTCAATCATTTCATCCATCTTTTTGATTGTCGGCATCGCCGTGCTATTGCTCATCACTGATTGGAAATTAGGAATCTCTGTGCTTGCGATTATGCCATTTATCGGACTGAGCTTCTTTTTTGTCTTAAGTAAAGTGCGTAAATTATTTGTCAAATCACAGGAAGCAATCGATTGGCTTAATAAAATCATCAGTGAAAGTATTTTGGGGGCAGCGCTTATCCGCTTGCTTGATTCGCATGAGAGCGAATATCAAAAATTTTTGCCTGCCAGTAAGGAAGCGAAGCGTGTCAGTCTGGAAATTCTGGGATTGTTCGCTAGTCTTATCCCGGTCGTCACTTTTTTTACTAACCTTGCCACGCTGGTCATCGTTGCTTTGGGCGGGCATTTTGTCATCCAAGGAGCGATGTCGCTGGGAAATTTTACCGCTTTTAATAGTTACCTTGCGATCCTAATTTTTCCTATCATCATCATTGGTTTTATGAGCAATGTCATCGCCCAAGCTCAAGCTTCCTATGATCGGATACTAATGGTGCTTAAAGCTCCGGTGGAAAAGAAAACTGGCGGGTTGAAAGTCTCTCTCAAGGGAGATGTTGAAGTGAAAAATGTTTCCGTCAATTTTGGCGAGAAGTATGCGCTTAGGGATGTTTCTTTTTCTATTCCTGCTGGTAGCAAGACAGCGATTATCGGACCCACGGCTGCGGGGAAAACCCAGCTGCTTTATCTGCTTACCGGGTTGCTTGCGCCGACATCCGGCGAGATTTATTTTGATGGCCAAAAAATCGAGCAATATGACAAGGAAAATCTGCATAGTCAAATCGGCTTTGTTTTTCAAGACAGCGTAATGTTTAATCTGAGTTTGCGGGAAAATATTGCTTTTAGCAATACCGTGAAAGACGTACATTTAAAAAAGGCGATTGCGACCGCAGAGTTAGATGATTTTATCGGAAAACTTCCCAAAAAATTAGATACGATTGTTTCCGAGCGGGGAACAAGCCTTTCTGGCGGACAAAAACAGCGCGTCATGCTAGCGCGAGCGCTGGCGCTTAATCCGAAAATATTGTTGCTGGATGATTTTACCGCGCGCGTCGATGCGAATACGGAGAGCAAAATTTTGAATAATGTCGCCAAAAATTATCCAGGGCTGACACTTGTTTCGGTCACGCAGAAAATTTCTTCTATTGAGCATTATGATCAGATCATTTTAATCATGGAGGGGGAGCTTTTAGCCAAGGGTACGCACGAGGCATTGCTCGAAACATCGCCAGAATACGTCCAGATCTATCAGTCACAAAGAAGTACGAATCAATATGAATGAAACTACAAATTACAAGCTCGCATCTGCCAATCGGCCGGCCGGCAAATTTACAAATATACAAATAATATACGGGTTATGAATTATTCGCTCACAAAAACTGATATTGAAAAAGAAAAAGAAAAAGGGGTGCTAACCACTGCCTGGCGCCGGCTGGTGCCATTGATGAAGGAAGAGGGGCGTTCGGTGGCACTCGCAATCATTGCGATGTTGGTCAGTTCCGCCGCGACATTGATCGTACCGATCATTATCGCGCATATCGTGGACGACTATATTGCCGATAAAAATTTTCACGGCGTGCTGCTCTATTCCGGATTGTTAGCGCTTATCTTTCTTTTGACATTGGCTTCAAGTTATTTCCAGATCAAAACGATGGGGGGAGTCGGCCGGCGCTTACTTTTTAATCTGCGCAATAAAATTTTTAGTAAATTGCAAGAACTGCCGGTGGCTTTTTTTAATCAAAACAAAACAGGAGATATCGTTTCGCGGATCAATAATGACACAGACAAACTTAATCAATTTTTCTCCCAGGCACTCATGCAATTTTTCGGCAATGTCATTTTGATCATTGGTACTGGAATCTTTCTTTTGAGTATCGATTTCAAACTCGGACTGGTAGCTCTTCTCCCAGCTATCGTGGCGCTGGTGGGCACTCAGATGCTCTCTCCTTGGGTCAAGCGGTCTAGCCTCAAGAGCCTGCGGACGCTTGGCGGAATGAGTGGAGAGATCCAAGAAAGCATCAATAATTTCAAAGTGATCGTGGCTTTCAATCGGCTGGACTATTTCCGCAATAAATTCAAAGAAGCGAACGGAATGAATTATGCTGCTTCCATCTCGGCCGGCATCGCAAGTAATATTTTCAATCCGCTCTATACGCTTGCCTCATCTTTGGCACAGCTGGTCGTCTTAGCTTACGGGATCTATCTCATCTCCATCGGTCAATTTACTGTAGGATTGCTGATCGGCTTTTTGCTGTATGTCAATAATTTCTACAATCCGCTCCGCCAATTAGCTTCGGTCTGGCCGTCGCTCCAATTGGCCTTAGCGGGCCTTGATCGCATCGCGGAAATTTTGGCGCTTGAGTCCAATTTGGGGACTGAGCCGGTAGAAAAAATGAAAAAAAGCTCTTCCTTGGAAGCAGCATTGGAATTTAAGAATGTCAATTTCCACTATGAAGGTGGAAGGGATGTTTTGAAAAATATTAACTTTGCTTTGGAAAGAGGCAAAACCTATGCATTGGTCGGACCGACTGGTGGCGGCAAGACAACAACTGCGTCGCTGATGGCACGGCTCTATGATCCGATTGCGGGAGCAATTTTTTTGGAAGGGAAAAATATCCGCTGTTATTCGTCGGATGAGCGGACAAAAAAAATCGGATTTATTCTGCAAGAACCGTTTCTTTTTACCGGCACGATCCGGGAAAATATCATATATGGCAATGAAGAGTATGGAAATTGCACTAGTGCTGAGCTTGCGCAGGCATTGGAAAAGGCGCATCTGACAAAACTACTTTCCCGTTTTTCGGAAGGGCTCGATACGCAGATTGTCTCAGGCGCGGATGCGATCAGTTTGGGACAAAAACAATTGATCGCTTTTATCCGAGCGGTATTGCGCAGTCCGGATATTTTGATCTTAGACGAAGCAACGGCCAACATTGACACGGTTACTGAGCAGCTGTTGGAAGAAATTATCGCTAAATTGCCGAAAAAAACGACCAAAGTGATCATTGCGCACCGGCTTAACACGATTGAAAATGCCGACGAAATTTTTTTTGTCAACGGTGGAGAAGTCACGCATGCCGGTTCGATGCAACATGCCGTGGAACTGCTTTTACACGGAAAGCGGGAAAGCTAGTTTAATAAAAGACGGAGTACTTCTTTAGCAAAGATTAAATTTCAGACAGGATAAGAGTGAGAAAAGTGAGCAAGTGTTATAATAAAAAAATGTATTATCTTTACATCGTTGAATGCGTTGATAAGACGCTATATATTGGAATCACGACCAACCTTGATCGCAGAATCGCGGAGCACAATGGAACAAAATTGGGTGCGAAATATACTGCTGCGCGCCGTCCGGTCAAATTGGTCTATTCCAAAAAATTCAAAAATCGTTCTACAGCATCGAAAGAAGAAGCGCGGATCAAAAAGCTAAAGAGGATAGACAAATTACAACTAATCACGACCTGTTGATATTAATTTTTGCGTTCTGAAATTATCGTGGTATAATAAATAAGTAAAAATAAATAAACTAAAAAATAAAAATATGGTAGTCACAAAAAAAACAAAGACTAAAAAAGAGGGGAGTGGATTTGATTGGCAGGAGATGCTTTCTGGATTGGGTGTCAGTTTTTTCAAAAATTTTGCCGATAACTTGGCAGACAAGATCAAACACCGGATCGAAGAGATGGTTGCGGCCTTTCAAAAAAGTTTGATCGGCACCTTTCTCATTATTGTTGGTACCATTTTTGCGCTTATCAGTTTAGTTCTTTTTATCAATGAGATATTAATGCTAAGCAGTGGAATTGGCTACGCGATTGTGGGAATTTTTTCAATCCTCGTCGGACTGTTAATTATTAAAAAATAATCATATGGATGCAAAAGACATCAAGAGCAAGGCGACTGAGATGAAGGTCGAATTGCAAAAAGTGGCCGAAAAGGAAATTGTTAAGGCCAAAAAAGAATTGGAAAACGTCGGAAAAAAAATTGAGGAGTATACTAAGAAGAATCCAGAAAAAGCCGCCATGATTTCCGCGGGAATCGGAGCCGCTTTGGGTGCAGCCGTGGCAGTGCTTTTGGGGAAAGCCGGCAAAGGTAAGAAAAAATAGACCACTTGCTAAAAAGGTCCTTTTGGGATATAATCAATAAAGGGTCGCAACCCTTTATTTTTTTGCCGATTCAATGAAAAAAACAGCCGAAAAACAGCCGAAAATGGACTTGGGACGCTTCTGGGAGCGAATTTGGAAACTCTTGGAGCCGAGTCAGAAGCAGATTAAACGTTTGCTTGTTTTGATTATGGCAATGGAAGTAGTTCGCCTTGTCGGTCCCTATATGCTAAAACTAGTGATTGACAGAATCACTAGTTTTGACCCGTCTCAATTGAGTAATATTTTGCTTTTGGTCGGGGCGATGTTTCTGATCAATCAAGGGATTTCCTTTCTTGATTATTTGGCGGACAATCGAATATTTGATGTTCTCGTGGACATCATTGCTTATCTTTCAAACAATGCTCACAAGAAGATGGTGTTTTTGAGTTTGGGCTATCATGAAGCGGAAAATACAGGTGGCAAGGTGATAAAAGTGACACGAGGAGTTGATAAGATTGAAACATTATTTAGTAATTTTTCATTTGAAGTTGCACCGACGGTTTTTCAAATTATTTTCACCACCATTACGCTGTTTGTGGTTAATTGGCATTTTGGGGTAATAATTTTGATTTTTGTGCCAGCCTTCATCTTGCTCACGCTCCGAGTAAATAAATTAGTTTATCCTTTTCGTAAAAATAGATTTGATGAGCAAGAGGTAGCAGCCAGCCTCATGACTCAATCAATAATCAATATTAATACCGTCAAATCTTTTGTGGCGGAACTAAGGGAACATATCCAATTTTCCCGAGCGACTGGAAATGTAAAAAGCAGTATACTTAAGGAATATAGAAAAATAATTCAATATAACGTAGCGCGAAATTTGGTGATTGATCTCGGTCGTGCTTTTGTGTTAATTTTTGGGGTTTATTTGGTAATACAGGGTCAAATCACGATCGGTAGTATAGTCTTTGTTTATACTATTTCCGAAAAAGCTCTACTTTCATTATTCCGCATTTCGCGACTTTACGACCGGATTATGGAATCTAGTGAAGCTGTGGAACGTCTCTACGTTTTGTCCAAAGAAGAATCAGATATTAAAAATAATCCCAAAGGATTGAAGCCGAAAAAGATTGAAGGAAAAATAGAATTTAAAGATATTTCTTTTTGCTATAAAGACAGCGCGAATTGTGCTTTAGAAAAGGTCAATTTTTCCATCGATTCTGGCTGCGTGACTGCCTTGGTCGGACCATCTGGTGGCGGAAAAACAACAGTCGTGCGGATGATTTATCGCCATTATGATCCTAGTGCCGGGCAGGTGCTTTTGGATGGCAAGGATCTGCGTGAGTATGATTTGTATGCCTTTCGCCACTTTATGGCCATCGTTCCGCAGGAGGTGGAAATTTTTGACACAAGTATCAACGAAAATATCGCCTATGCCAAACCGGGCGCGAGCAGGGAGGAGATTATGGCAGCGGCACGTACGGCTAATGCGGAAGAATTTATCCTGCAACTGAAGGATGGCTATGCGACGACGGTGGGCGAACGGGGGATTAAGCTCTCTGGCGGTCAGCGTCAGCGGATCGGAATCGCGCGGGCAATTTTGGCTAATCCGCGGATCCTTATTTTTGATGAAGCGACATCAAGCCTGGATTCTTATTCAGAGCGGTTGATTCAGGATGCGATGGACAAGATCAGTAAAAATCGGACGGTGATTGTGATTGCACATCGCTTGAGTACAATCAAAAAAGCGGATAAGATTATTGTATTAGAGAAAGGTCGAGTAGTGGAAGAGGGAAATCATACTGAGCTTTCGCGCCTTTCCGGTGGACTCTATCAGAAGCTAATCAATCTGCAAAAAGTTGGGGACGTCGAGTAATCGCAATAAAGCCAAATTTATGATCGGAATTTTCGATAGTGGAATTGGCGGTCTGACTGTCGCTAAGGAAATCAAAAAGGCCAATCCAAATTGTCCTATTGTTTATTTTGGCGATTCGGCGCGCTATCCTTGGGGTGACAAAAGTTCGGATGTGATCCGGGGCTATGCGGTGGAAATCACTGAATTTTTGATTTCAAGGGGAGCGAGAGACATCGTGATTGCTTGCAATACCGCCTCAACCTTTGCCGCTGATTTTTTGCGTAAAAAATACCCCAAGATTAATTTTTATGACGTGATTGATCCTGTGGTCGCTCGAGTTGAAAAAGAAAGGTCTTTAAAAAGAAAATTGAAGATTGGTGTGATTGGTACGAGAGGCACGATAGGCAGCGGAGTATATGCTAAGAAGATTAAAGCGTTGGATAAAGTTATGAAAGTTTATTCCAGGGCTTGCCCGCTTTTTGTGCCTTTAGTCGAGGAAGGATTGCTGAGCGGAAAAGTGACTAAGCTGGTCGTGGAAAAATATCTGAAAGACTTGAAGAAGAAGCGATTAAATATGTTAGTGCTCGGTTGCACTCATTATCCCTTGCTTAAAAGAATGATCGAGGGGTATTTGGGGAAAGACGTGCAGATTATCAGCTCAGCTCAAGAGATTGCACAAGGAACAAAAAAGATTTTTTCCGGTAAGGGAAAAAAGGTCCAGCAAGATGTTTATTATTTTTCCGATCTCGTCGAGCATTATCAGAAAAATATTTTTCAAATTTTGGGTCAGAAAGTGATAATTAAAAAACAAGTTTTTTAAGCCTATGTTAGATGAAAAAAATCGAAAAAAAGCCATTTTTTCTGCTGATGATTTTGGGATCAGTAAGCTAGCAAATGTTAATATCTTAAAATCATTGAGGACGGGAAAATTAGATCGTGTCGAAGTTATGATTAGTGAAAATTTAAGTGCTGATGAGGTGGAGGAATTGAAGAAATCGGGAGTCAAGTTGGATATCCATTTGCATCTGGTTGACTATAATTCAAGCTACTGGCGAGGCGATCGAAAACTCAAAGAAAGTCCAATAAGAAGGGCCATCGTGTTTATATTAAAATATTTGATGGGAAAAACTAGCCCAGAAAAAGTGGGATTGCAATGGGCGATCCAGATTGAAAAATTTGAAGAAATTTTTGGTCAAGTGCCGGACGGAATCGGTTCACATGAGTATATCCATTATTTTCCTCCTTATTTAAGGACAGTTATCCAATTGGGTGAAAAATACAAGATTCCCTTTGTACGCTTTGGAAAAAAAGAATTTAACAGCTCTGGTCCGGTAGCGAAGGCGTTAAATTGGTTGCGCAAAAAAAGTTTGGTCGATATGCGAAAAACAACCATGTATACTACTGATTATATGGTTAGCTTTGATTGGGTCAATGAGCTTAGTTTTTTGCGGAATTTGCCAGCAGGAAGTTTGACAGAGGTTGTTTTTCATCCAGAAAGAGAAGTGGAGTTTGATTTTTTAGGCAAAGTATGATTTTGGCTTAAAAAAGGCAAATTAGCTTGACAGGCGCTCTTTTTAGGAGTTAAATAAGAATAGATGAAACGGATTATTTTAGTGCTTATAAGGCTTTATCAAAAAACTCTTTCTCTCGACCAGGGACCGCTTTCTTATGTCATCTCCGAACGGATCTGTCGTTTTCATCCGACTTGCAGTCAATATACCTACGAGGCAATCGAACGGTTTGGTATTTGGCGCGGAGGATTTCTGGGACTGAAAAGAATCGTGCGTTGTCATCCCTGGAATGCAGGTGGATATGATCCGGTGCCGAAGAAAAAGTGATTAATTTTTTAGGATTAAAATATTTTGTTTACTGATGAAGTTAAATTAAAAGTATATGCCGGGCGTGGCGGCGATGGCGTTGTGGCTTTCAATAAAGTCAAGATGAGCCTTGGGCCGACCGGCGGGAAAGGTGGCAACGGAGGCAGCGTCTATTTTGAAGGCGTGTCAAATCTTTCGGCGTTGAATAAGTACAAGCACAAAAAAGAATATTACGCCGAAGATGGACAGAATGGCAAAAAAGATAATTCCGAAGGACACCGCGGAAAAGATTTGATCTTGACTGTGCCGATCGGTAGCGTGTTGCATGATTTAGATACCTTGGAAGAGTTGGAAATTATCAAAGTGGGTGAGCGCATCCTGGTCGCGAGTGGCGGGATCGGCGGACGGGGAAATTTTTTCTTTCGTGGGCCGACCAATACTTCACCAAAAGAAAGGGAGCTGGGCAAGGAAGGTGGAGAGCGTAATCTATTCGTCGAATTGCGCTTTATCGCGGATATTGGACTGATCGGACTGCCAAGTGCCGGAAAATCATCTCTGCTCAACGAATTGACCGCGTCCAAAGCTAAGGTGGGAAATTATGATTTCACAACGCTCGAGCCAAATTTAGGCGTAATGGAGGGTGTTATCATTGCTGATATTCCCGGACTGATCGAAGGCGCATCGGAGGGCAGGGGATTGGGGATGAAATTTTTGCGTCACATTCAACGAACAAAAATCTTAGTCCATTGCATCAGCTTAGAATCGGAGAATTGCAAAAAAGACTATAAAATCATTAGAGAAGAATTGGGAAAATATTCCGATGAACTCTTGCAAAAAAAAGAAATCATTTTGCTCACCAAAACTGACTTGGTCGATGCCAAGCAGATTGCCAAAAAAGTAAAAGAGATGCAAAAAATTAACCCGGAGGTGCTTGTTGTGTCGATCCATGATCAGGATCGGCTGAACATACTGAGGAATTATTTATTGGAAATGCTATCTGCATAATCAACCATAATAGAGCCACTATGTATTGGATTTTTTCTATTTTATTTGCTGTTGCTGTTTTGATTCCGGATATCATCCGAGGAAATGTTTCATTTCTTGTTGAGGAACGGGCGGAAGAAGTGGCGATTTTTATTCTTGGTTCGATTGCTTTTCTAACTTTTGTTCAAAATGAAAGAAGGATTGCACTGCAAAAAAAAGAGAAAGAAAGGACGCAAAAAAAAATGGATCAGACAGTTAAGGATTTAGTTGACTCTTATAGCTATATCGGGGAGGTCAATCGGAAGATGGACATCATGATGGGTGTAGCGCTTGGTCTTTCTGATCGGTCTATCTTGAACAGAAAAAAGGAGAAAGAGGCATATGAATCCATCATTAATGCTACTAATTTTTTGCTCAAGGCTAATGTGTCAGTGATCCGATTTGTTAATCTAAAGACAAATAGGACTGAAAAGGAAGTTGGCCTTTCCGATAGTATTAGTTCAACCATACCAAACAAGGAGCTTACAGAAATGAAAGAAGACGTGAACGTTAAAAAGCATAATGGATTTTTAGTTGTCTCTTCACCTCAAAAAATTAACAATATAAAGAGTTACTTGATAGTGGATGGTTATGATGAAAAAGAAGAGGGAAAGCCGAAAAATATGGAAATTTTAAAGCTTTTTGCTTCTCAGGGAATATTTCTTTATAGCTATATGTCGAAAAAAGAAGATAATAAGGAATGTGATTGCGAAAAAATAATGTAGGTAATTTAATTTTTTAACTCTAATGCGTTTCGTTGTTTATTCCGGAAATTCTGTTTTGAAGATAGTTGAGGAATGGAAGCGACGCAAGAAAAAAATATGCAAAAAGAAAATATCAAACCATTGGGCGAAAATGTTTTGGTCAAATTACTCAAGGCCGATCAAAAGACCGAGTCAGGGATTTTTTTACCGGAAATAGCCAATACGGAGCGACCCCAGGAAGGGAGGGTGTTGGCAATAGGCACAGTCGAGGCTATGCCGGTTAAAAAAGGGCAAAGAGTTATTTTTGCCAAGTATAGCGGAACAGAAATCAAGGTGGGTGGAGATGCCTGTTTGATTCTTAAGGCAGAAGATATCTTGGCAGTAGTGGAATAGCACTAAGAGATATAAAAAGTGAACCGTTCCAATTATTCGGAATTATTTTGTCAGTTCATAGCCTTTAGTTTTCCAAGTGTCTAATCCATCAGAAAGAGCAAAGGTATTTGAAAAGCCCAAGTCGAACAACCTTGCTGCGCCCTTGAAGGCTCCTAGGGCGGTGTCGGTGTAGATAATAATAGTTTTATTCAGGGGGAGTTCTTTTCTCCTTTTTTCTATATCATCTAGAAAAATATTGGTTGCTGCGGCTATGTGGCCAGTACTAAATTCATCGCTTTTTCGTGCGTCAATAATGACTAGATTTTTCTCCGTAGCAAGTATTCTTTTCAAATCATCACTAGTGATATATCTCACTTTAGCTTGATCAGCGAAAGAGTTTTGGTCGCCATCGCTAATTGTTGGATTGAAATTGTTTTTCCATGATTCAAAACCACCATCAAGATAGAAAAGGTTAGTGTAACCTAATGCCGAAAGGATATCGGCTATGTCGCCAATAAGGATCATTTCTTCTGACTTTTGGATCAATATGCAGGTCTTGTTTTTTGCTACAACCTGAGGAAAAGAAGCTATGTCAGAAACAGGCATATTGATCGAATCAACGATGTGTTCATTTTTGTAGCTATTCGTATCACGAAAATCAACAAGGATCAATTCCTCATGATTTGTCTGAATTTTTTTTGCTAGTTCAGTTGATGTAATTTTTCCGATCTTTGCTGGATCAATCTCTGTTGGCTTGACCACAGCCGCTTCTTGGTTGTTTTTAAAAGATGTTTTTTTTTCTGAATTTGACTTAAAGATAGTAATGGCCGAAATTAGCGCAATTAGAAATAGCCCTATAGCAATTGCTTTGATATTTTTTTCTTCTTTCCCTTGATCAGAGTTAAACATGAGTTTATTTTAAAACGCTTCCAATGAATTTTGGATTTCCATTGATAAAATCTCTTATCTTTAAATTATTTTTACCTTCTAGTTGTACTTCCTCCAAAATAATCGCTCCGGCTCCAGATTGGACCGCGATCTTACCGTCCGACTCAAAAACTTCTCCCAAAGAATGCTCGCCAAGCGTAGCGGTATTTCCCAGAGCAAGTTTGTTTATCTTTAACCGCATATTGGCGTCACCTCGTTGCCAATAAGTAAAAACTCCCGGCCAAGAGTAAAATGCGCGATATTGGTCATAGATTGTTGTGGAGTCATTCATCCAGATTATTTTTCCATCACCACGTTCAATTAGTTGGCAGAGGGTAGCTAGTTTATCATCCTGCGGTTTTGGCGTGATTTCTCTTTCAACCCAAAGCACAATTGTTTTTTGAAGCAACGGAATTGAAAGTTTGGCCAATTTTTCCGAAAGTTCTGAACTAGTTTCATCCGGGTCAATCTTGGTTTTTTCCTGGTTGAGAATCGCGCCTGTATCAATGCCAGTGTCCATAAGCATTATAGTGACACCAGTTTCTTTTTCGTTGTCCAAAATGGCATTTTGGATCGGTGATGGTCCTCGATAATGAGGGAGAAGTGATGCGTGCACATTGATGGCGCCAAAGCCGGGCAGTTCTAGGACAGCTTGGGGCAGAATTTTCCCATAAGCTGCAACGATGACCAGGTCTGGTTTTTGCTCAGCCAATTCTTTGATTTCTTCCTCTCCAAATCTGGCCGGAGAAAAGACTGGAATCTTGTTTTTTTCAGCTGTAATTTTGACAGCGGTCTTTTGCAACGCTTGGTCGCGTCCGACCTTCTTATCTGTTTGGGTGTAGACGCTGATGAGATTGTATTTTTCTGCAATCAGCGCAGTAAGAATCGTATCGGCAAAAGAAGACGTGCCCATAAAGACAGTCCGGAGCTTGATGGATTTTTTTGGCATATTTTGTATGATTTATATTTTTTTATTTAGACTCTTTCGATGTATAAAATTCCGTCCAGATGGTCGATTTCATGCTGTAATGCTCTGGCTAGAAGTCCCTCTGCTTCGATAGTGATAAGTTTTCCTGATTTATTCTGGGCAACTACTTTGACTTTTTTGGAGCGCTTAATGGGTAAAAATTGTCCAGGAAAAGACAGACATCCTTCTTCAGCAATTTCCTTGCCCCAAGATTTGGATTTAATTTTTGGATTGATTAGGATATGGGTCTTTCTTTCAAAACGGATGACGCACAGACGCAGCGATTTTCCCACCTGGGTGGCGGCCAGACCCATGCCGTTATTTTCCTTCATCGTTTCCAACATATCGAAAATCAACTCCTGAATGAGGGGGTCTTTGGGGTTTTTTATTTCCTGCGTCTTTTTTTTGAGGCGCGGATCAGGATAGATTACGATGGGAAGAATGGCCATGTTTTTAGCTATAAATTTTAGGTTAGATGATTGAAGCTGGGTCGATATCAATGACCCAACCGGTCGGAAGTGCGTTGAGAATGATGAGAATTTCTTGGGGTAATTTTTCGGGAAATTTAAGGATTAGCTGACGGCGAAATCTTCGGCGAATTTTTGATACATATGCATCCGCCGGCGGACTGATTTGTACGGCGCAATTTTCTGAAGCTAAAAGATTATACACCCGTTCTGTCTCGCTTGCAACCCTTTTTTGATTATAATCCTCAAAGACTAGTTTAGCAATTTTTCCGAAAGGTGGGTAGTGCAAAATTTCGCGGTCAGGCAATTCTTGGTCGTAGAACGCGGAATAATTATTTTGCGCGGCCAGCGTCAAAATCTTATTTTCTGGATGATAGGTCTGGATGATGATTCGGCCGGGAAATCTGGCGCCCGGCCTAGAAACACGGCCGGATAGTTGGACCAAATCTTGCCAAGCTTTTTCTCCGACGCGAAAATCTGGTAGCGTGAGCATATTGTCCGCGTCAATGACGCCAACCAGCGCCATTTTAGGCAGATCCCAGCCTTTCGTGATCATTTGGGTGCCGATGAGAATGTCAATCTCTCCGCGGGAAAATTTTTCATACGCTATTTTTTGGAAATCTTTTTCCTTGCTCCCATCTGAGTCGAGGCGCAAACCTCTGGCACTGGAAAAAAAATCTCTGACTTCTTTCTCTACTTTTTGCGTGCCTAGTCCGATATTGCGAAATTCAATGCCATGACATTTGGAACAATTCGGAATGGCGGACGCGACAAAGGCGCAATGTGGGCATTTGTATTCGCGCGAACCATAGATCAAAGCGCGGTCGCAATCAGGGCATTTGAGGACAGTCTTGCAACTCTTGCAAACAGAAAAATTACTCATCCCTTGGCGATTAATGAAGAGGATTGTTTGCAGATTATTTTTCAAAGCGTAGCTGATTTCGCTCCGCAACTTTTTACTGATGCAAGAATAATTTTTCGCCCAACGTTCTTTTTTCATATCGACCAATTCGATCGTACTGCGGACTTTTTGTGCGATTGAATTTTTGGGATGATAAGAATCGCTCAAAGTTAGGAGCGTATAGTTTTTATTTTGAGTCTTGAAATATGTTTCAACGCTTGGTGTGGCTGATCCGCGGACGAGCTTACTGTAAAAAATATTGCTCAATTTTTCCGCGACAGCTCGCGCATCGTAGCGCGGATTCATATCCCATTGTTTAAAAGACATGTCTTGTTCTTCATCAATTACAATGAGAGCCAGTTTTCGAAATGGAGCAAAAACAGCCATCCGGGTGCCAATAATAATTTTGGCTTCGCCGGATTTGATGCGCTGCCAATTAGAAAACAAGGCGCCTTTGGATAAATTGCTACTGAGAAGGGCGATTTCATTTTCCGGAAAATAGGCACCATATCTTTCCAAGGCTTGCGGTGTCAAGGTTTTTTCCGGCACTAAGATTAAAAATTGATTTTTTGGATTTTGTTTTTTAAGTTCCAGAATAGAGTGGATATAGACTTCAGTTTTCCCTGACCCCGCTGGCCCAAAGAGCAAAAATTTATCCGCGCCTTTTTTGGTAATTTTTTTTACCGCCTCATCTTGCTCATCAGTTAGCGTAATTTTTTTCTCCCCACTTGTTTCTTGCTTGCCCGCCGTAGCTTTAGCGCAGGGGGAAGCGAAGGAGGGTTTCATATTGCGTGACTTTGCTCTTTTGGGCACAAAATTTTTCAAAACCACTCCTAGTGAGATAACGTAATACTCTGAAATATATCTAGCGAGAGCCAGTTGCTCTTTGGTGAGAAAATTTGGCTCCAAAACTTTTTCAATTTTTTTGAGCGTCATTCCGCCGACGCGGGAAAAATCATTTTTGCTTTCAATTACAATACCTTCAACAGTTTTTTTAAACAGGGGAATGCTGACGAGTGTTCCGGCCGGCAATTTTTCATCCGCCAGGTAATAAAAAAACTGATCACGATTCAAGGGAATCCTGACAAGAGGAGTGATGCTGAGGATGAATTGGGTCTTTTCTTCTGCCATAAGCTTTTCTCTATTCTAGCAAGATATTTCTCGAAGATAAAGCGTTGGGAAACGGCTTGATTTATCCCGTAAAAAAGGCTAAACTAGAAGGAGCAAATGGGATAATTTAGCGAAAACATTATGAAAAGAAAGATATTCATTAGTATCAATTTAGCCGACAGAATCAGGCGTCGGCTCATTAAAAGCTGTGAAAAATGGCAAAATCTACCGGTAAAATGGACGAAAGAAGAAAATTTACACATTGAATTATTCTTTCTGGGCTATATTGACAATGACGTGGTGGCCCAGGCATGCCAAAAAGTATGCGAGGCGGTCTGCGATATTGAGCTGTTTGACCTGGAATTTGAAAAAATCGTCCTTGCTCCGAGCGTTGAAAAACCTCAAGAGTTCCGCGTGGTTGGAAAGGCCAGTGATAAGCTAAAAAATCTTTGCGAAGCCATCGAAAAGGAATTGGAAATTTTTGTCGCTTCCAAAAAAGTTTTTTCTCCGCACATCACTTTGGGAAAGATCCGGAAAGAAAAATGGGAGGAACTGGATTCAAAACCACGCGTAGATGAAAAAGCTTCTTTTGCCGTCGGCGTCGAGTCGGTTGACATTATGGCCAGTCACTTTGGTGAAGGGAAAAATAATTTTGTCTTGATTGAGAGTTGCCCGTTGAGCGTAAATTTGTAATTATTAACATACCTATATGAAAAAAGATCTTAAAGTCGCTATCATTCAAGCGAAAATTCCTAAATCAACATCGATTGGTGAGGAACAAATAGATCGCTTAGTAAAAGAAGCAACTCAACAAAAAATTGATATTGTAGGTTTGTCCGAAGATTGTCTTGCCAAGATAGAGGATATCAAAAATGGATATGACGCGATGAATTATCTATCGAGTATTGCTAAAAAGTACGGCGTGTATCTATTTGGCGCAACAATCGTTAAAACTAGCGATGATTTACGCAATCGAGGGTTTCTTTTTAATAGAAATGGCGAGCTGGTGCATGTTCATGATAAAGTGGTTTTGACACCGCCTGAAGTTGATGCTGGATTGATAGCAGGCGAAACCATCGAAGTGTTTGATACTGAATTCGGCAAGATGTCTATTTTAGTTTGCAAAGATTCTTTTCATCGATATGCTGCGTGGTTTTTTGAAAAATTATACAAAGCGGGTGTTGAAATTGTGCTTGTTCCTTCGTATTCAATTGGTGTTTCTGAAAGGTCTATTGAATTATGGACTAATTCATTAAAAGCGCTGGCAAAGTGGTTCAGCGTTTATGTTCTTGCTCCTGGAACTATTGGCAAAAATACAACAGAGTGGCCATCCTTTGGTCATGCCCTAATTATTTGTCCGAAACGCGTAGTGCTTGCCGAAGGTTCTCTTGATAAAGAAGAAATACTCAGAGCGACGCTTGATGTTGAGTCACTTGAGTATATAAGGAATAGTGATGTTAAGTGGCAACCAAATGAGGTTCCTGAAGTTGAAGTTATCACAGAATAGTTAAACTCCGAAATTTATTACTGAATTTAGTAAGTGCAAAATGAAAAGATTAATTCAAACAAGAGAAAAATATTTTAGGCAAAAATAAAAAAGCTGTCATCCCGAGCGGAGTCTGTACTCGGACGCAGTCGAAGGATCTACCCGCGATAATCGTAGTTTCTGCGATTTATAGCAATACTGACGGTAACCTGTGGCAGATTCTTCGACTCCGCTGTGCTACGCTCAGAATGACAATAAATTTAAAGAATTTATGAATGACCTAGAACAAATTAAAAAAGAAAGTATTGGCGAATTTGGTTCCGATACTTGCCAAGAGAAATACGCAAAAGTTGCCGAGCAAGGTTTTTGGGAAAGCGAGGAGATTTTGGTGAATAAATACTTCAAACCTAAGTCAAAAATACTTGATATTGGTTGCGGATCAGGAAGAACTGCCATTCCATTGAATCAAAAGGGATATGAGGTTATCGGCGTTGATATAACTCCCGAGATGATTGAAACTGCTAAAAAAGTAACTTCGTCAAAAAAAATAAACATTGATTTTGAGGTGGGTGATGCAACCAATCTAAGATTTAATGATAATTATTTTGACGGGGAAATTTTTGCCAACAATGGCTGGGTGCAAATTCCAGGAAAAGAAAATCGCCAAAAAGCTCTTTGCGAAATATATCGAGTATTAAAACCAGGCGGATATTTCATCCTAACTGCTCACGAGCGTTATTACTCGGGAAGGTATTTATTTTTTTGGATGAAAGCGTGGATTGAATTCTATATTTTAAAATCGTTGGGATTTAAAATTGAAGAGGTTGATTTTGGAGATCTGTTTTTTAAGAGAAATTATCCAAACGCTAAGTTAAAACAAAGACAATTTATTCACCTTGCAAGCAGAAAAGAAGTGGAGGGTCAAATTGAAAATGCTGGTTTCAAAATAGAGCTACGGAAAAAAATGGGGGAGCTATCCAAAGATGATGCTGATTCAATGCGTGGGTCACTATCAAAAGAATTTAATTCTTACAAATCACCCGTTTTTTATGTTTGCCTAAAATAAGAAAGCAAAATAAATCACAAAGTCATGAATCTAAAAAAGCTAGAAAAATATCTCCAAGAAAAAATCCTGCCTGACTTGGAAAAAAGTCGTGGTGGTTTTGATCGGATTCATACGCTGGAAGTTGTTGAATGGCTGAAGCAAATCATAAGCCATAACCCAGAATTAAAATTAGACGAAACGGTCTTAATCATCGCAGCCTATGCTCATGATTGGGGCTATTCTGAAATATTCAAAGACGGCCAGGTTATGGATTTTGAGATTATTGAAAACGCCAAAAAATTACATATGGAGTTGGGCGCGAAAAAAACAGAAAAATTATTGCAAGATGCTATTTTTTCCTTTCTGACCGACGAACAAAAAGCGCGAATAATTCATTTGGTGGCGGTGCATGATAAAAAATTCGAAATTAAAGATGTTGACGAAATAATCTTAATGGAGGCGGATGTGTTAAGTGGTTTGGATATAAATACCAAAAAACAGATTTTAGATGCCAAATCTAATGAAAAATTCATGGATTCAATGCTAAATATTAGAATTCCGAAGTTTATTACGGAGTTTAGTAAGGATCAGGCCAAGAGATTAGTTAAAATTAGAGTTAATTATTTCAGAAAATTGAAGAATTTGTAGCTTGCTTTTTGTGTCATTCCCGCGAAGGCGGGAATCCAGGCACCTCAGGCGAAAAACAAAAAGAAAACGAATTAATTGAAATTCAAGACTAGCTGTAATAGAAAGTTCACTACACTTGTAGTTCGATTTTCTAGAGTTCGTAACTAGTGGAACCTGGATTCCCACCTTCGCGGGAATGGCACTCTTATGACAGAAAAAGAATACAAAATTCTAGGTGTGCGGGTGGACAATCTTTCACGGAAAGAAATACTGGAAAAAATCGAGAGTTTTTTGGACGAGGGAAAATTTCACCAAATCGCCACGGTTAATCCTGAGTTTATCTTGGAAGCGCAAAATAATTTATGTTTTCGGACAGTGCTTGGCAATTGCGCTTTGAATATTGCTGACGGCTTTGGTATCAGATGCGCTTTTTGGCGGCATGGCTGGCATTTGAAATCCAGAGTATCCGGGGCCGATTTAACATTAGAAATATTAAAACTGGCTAATCAAAAAAAACTAGCTGTTCATCTTGTCATAAATAAGGATGGCTTGAACACCTTCACAGAGGTAAGAAAGGCTATTCTCAAGACCTATCCCAATTTGAAAATTAGTGGCAATGATTTGGATAAAAATACTGTTTCCTGCTCATTGATTGCTGATCGCTGTGTCCTGTTTTGCAACTTCGGCGCCCCCGATCAAGAAGTCTTTCTCAATTCCCAGAAAGATGCTAAAATACGGCTAGCGATGGGTGTGGGCGGATCCTTTGATTTTTTGACGGGAAAAGTCAGGCGTGCCCCGGTTTTTCTGCGGACAGTTGGCCTGGAATGGCTCTGGCGCCTCTTTCAACCACAACCCTGGGAGCATAAGAAAAAAAGACTGAAAAGAATCTGGGGCGCGGTCGTGGTTTTTCCGATTAAAATACTTATATGCCAAGAAAAATAGTTTTAGCTTCAAAATCAGAAAGACGAAAGATGCTTCTCAGGCAGATAAAGCTGGATTTTGAAATAAGAGAAAGTGAATACGAAGAAGACATGTCGGCTATGAGTGACCCCTATGAGTTGGCAAAGTTTTTAGCCTTGGGAAAAGCGCAAGATGTGGCCAAATATTACGCTGATGCCATTATCATCGGAGCTGACACGTTCGTTTTTTCTGGCGGAAAGTTTATAGGAAAACCCAAAGACACTACTGATGCCAAAAGAATACTGACTGATTTTTCCGGCAAAACCCACGAAATTGTTACAGGACTAGCGATTATCGATACGAAAAATAATACAGTTATCACTGATTATGATGAAGCGAGGGTGACTTTTAGAAAATTATCTGCGGAAGAGATTGACGATTATGTTGCGACTGGAGAGCCGCTGGATAAGGCCGGAGCATATGGCCTCATGCATCGCGGAGCAGTGCTGATTGAAAAAATTGAAGGCGATTTCTATTCCGTTGTCGGGTTACCACTCAACAAACTCCACCTGGCACTGAAAAAGTTGGGAGTTAACACGCTTGAAAAATAATTTTTTAAAATAAAACTTATGACAAAAACAAGTAAGATTATTCGCACCAGCTACCTCTATATCGCCGCGTTAGTCAGTCTCATTTTTGTAGCAGTCGGAGCGGGAAGACTTATTGATACCGGATTAAAATACTATATTTTTCCGGCTGCGGAAAAGAAGAGTTACTATGAATGCAATCAACAGCCACCGGTTTCGCCAGTAATTTCAAAAGAAACTGCCTCAGAAGATCAAAAGACTCAGATTGATGCGCTCCTTAGGGATTATGAGAATTGGAAAGAGAACCAGTCGGGAGATAATTGCATCGTACCAGCCAGGCAAAATGAAGTTGTCGATGCTCTGACAATGGTGATTATCGCTCTGCCGATTCTCCTTGTTCATTGGAAATTCATCAAGAAAGAAAAAGGAGAGAAGGAAGAAAAAGCAGCCTAATAATTTTCGGGTTTAATTTTATGGATGATATGAAAAAAATCAGAGTGAGATTTGCGCCGTCGCCGACCGGATTTGTGCATATCGGTAGTTTGCGCACAGCTTTGTATGATTATTTATTTGCCAAAAAAACTGGCGGGGATTTTATTTTGAAAATTGAAGACACTGATCAGAAGCGCTATGTTGAAGGTTCGGTACAAAGCCTCATTAAATCGCTCGACTGGATGGGACTCAAGTGGAACGAAGGTGTTTTTTTGCAGACTGAGATTGCGGATGACCAAGCGACAGTCGTTAGCTCAAAAAATTACCCAGATATTTTGGAGGTGGGTGAATTTGGGCCTTATATCCAATCGGAAAAATTAGAAATCTACAAGAAATATGTCGATCAGTTAGTGAAAGACGGCAAAGCTTATTATTGCTTTTGCGAGCCAGAGCGACTGGAAAATATGCGAGCTGATTTGATTGCGGAGAAAAAAGCGCCGATGTATGACCGCTATTGTTTGCATAATATTAACGAAGAAAAAATTAACGAAAATCTCAAAAACAATTGTCCTTACACAATTAGGATGAAAATGCCCGAAGGGGAAACAATTGAAGTCGATGATCTAGTGCGCGGAAAGGTGAGCTTTAAGACCGAGCTCATTGATGACCAAATTCTTATGAAATCAGATGGCTTTCCGACCTATCACTTGGCCAATATGGTGGATGATCATGAAATGGGCATCACACACGTGATTCGGGGTGAAGAGTGGTTGCCAAGCTTACCCAAACATCTCATACTTTATCGCTATTTTGGCTGGGAAGCGCCCAAATTTGCCCATCTACCACTCCTGCTCAATCCTGACAAAACAAAACTGTCCAAGCGCCAAGGAGATGTAGCTGTTGAGGATTATATTAAAAAAGGTTACCTCAAAGAAGCGATCATAAATTTTGTGGCGCTTTTGGGCTGGAACCCGGGAGCAGGGGAGACGCAGGAGATTTTTTCATTGGATGAATTGGTGGAAAAATTTGAATTGGAAAAAGTGCACAAGGCTGGTGCAGTTTTTGATCTGAAAAAACTCGATTGGATCAATGCGCAATATCTGAAAAAACTTTCGATTGATGAACTTTATGAAAAAGCATTGCCATTTTTTGAACAGAAGAATTTTTTCCAAAGTGCCGGAGTGGAAAAAAAATCAGCAGAATTTCTCAAAAAAGTTCTGACGGTTGAACGTGACCGTCTGGCAAAATTGAGCGATGTTGGAGAAAATAATCAGTTCTTTTTTTCTGATGATTTGCAATACGACAAAACACTTTTGCGCTGGAAGGAAATGAGTAATGATGAACTGAAAAAAAATTTGGAAAAATCAAAAAATATTTTAGAAAATATTTCGCAAGATAATTGGACAAAAGAAAATCTGGAAAAAGCTCTTTTGGAAGCGGCGGGCGAAAAGAGGGGAGAGCTGCTCTGGCCGCTCCGCTCTGCCCTGACCGGAGCACAAAAATCCCCATCGCCTTTCGAGGTGGCTTGGGTTTTGGGAAAATTGGAAAGTATAAAAAGAATTGATGCGGCGCTTTCTTTAATTTAGAAAATTATGAGAATAGGAAATTCCGCCCAAGGCGGATCCGCCTTGGGCGGAAAAAATATAAAATATAAAAAAATTTTATTTTTTTCGGTTGGACTTTTATTTTTTGCGTTGCCACAATTCACTTTCGCTGATTCTTGCGATGATACTTGTGAGGCAAAATGTGTCGCGGCATATCCAACCAGCTCCAGTAGTCAGGATAATTGTGAGGACAAATGTGTTGATGATTGCAATGCGCTAGAAAAAAAAGCTAAGGTCTACGAAGACTTAATCAAACTAAAAAACAAACAACAAGACGCATTGGCTACTCAGTTGGATAGCATCAACAACGAGCAAGCAACAACGCTTGCGCAACTAAAAAAAGCGCAGGGTCAAGTTGAAACCCTCGGCCAGCAGATTGATGATCTTGCGGAGAAAATAAAAGCGGATGAAGTGAAGATTGATTATCAAAGAAAAATCCTCTCAGGTCTTATGCAATCCTATTATGAGTATGATCAACAAGGCGTTTTGCCAATTGTCCTAGCGGACAAAGCTTTTTCGGAAGTGTTGAATCAAATGGATTATATGGAACAATCAAGCAATAAGGTCTCTGATATTTTGACGGAAATCAAACAGACGAAGCAAGAATTGGTGGATAGTCAAAATTCGTTGATTGAAAAAAAAGCTGAAAGTGACAAAGCCAAAGAAACTTTAGCAGATAAAAAAGAAACTTTACAAGCGACAGAAAATCAAAAAACCAATCTACTAGTTCAAACGCAAGGTGAAGAAGAAAAATACAAAAAACTGCTCGCACGAGTCGAGGCGCAAAAAGAAGAGCTGTTTGATTTTAGCGCCGCCAGTAATATTGACGATGTCAGTTCGAGCGTCAGTAGCTATCCTAAACCGAGCAGTAACCTAGCATCGACTAGCTGGTATTTCTCCCAGAAAGATTCTCGTTGGGGCAATAAAAAAATCGGCAATTCTAAGACTTTAATGAAGTCATATGGTTGTGCGGTCACAGCCGTTGCGATGGTCTTCCGTAAAAACGGAGCAAGTATCGATCCAGGAAAGATGGCTTCGCAAAAAATTTATTATTATGATTTGATCCAATGGCCAACTACCTGGTCACCAGGTATCAGCTTAGTTTCTTCAATTTCGCATGGCAACATCAAATGGGCTACGGTTGACGCACAGATCAAAAAAGGTAATCCGGTAATTGTTTACATTAAACGCAGTCGTGGCGGTGGCCACTACGTCGTCATCACGGGTAAAGACAGTAAAGATTATATCGTCCATGATCCATATTTTGGAGCGAATCTATACTTAGGCACTTCAAAATCACTGGTAGGAAAATTGGGCGTAGATAGTAGTGTATCAATAGATCAAATGATCATCTATAATTAATTCTTTTTTTAACTAGACAATTAATCAAAGAGAGGGGTCAGTTTTTTAAAAAAGCAAATGCATAAAAAAAACGACCCTCAAAATTGCGCTAGGAGCAAATTAATGTGAATGGGTGGTGCATACATATCAAATAGCTATCTTGATTTAAGCAAGCAAACTTTCAGAAGACTTACACTTTAAAATCCCTAGCGTGTCGTAAAAGTGTTATTGTGCGACACGGTCAATATTTCCCGAAAGGCAGCCACTAATCAAAAAACCACCCTTCCCTATCATTAAAAATGATTTTCTGGACCAGTGGTTTTTAAATAGATTAAAATATAAAAATAGTTTATTTTGCAAAAATATTTTTTTTATTTTATCCATCCTCTCTTTCCTATTGTGTGATTTTTTTGAAAAACTAAAAAGTGCTTATTTATTTTTTTTCTTATAATCTTCAATCGCTGCCACCAGCGCTTCGCTGGCGAGATTTGAACAATGCATCTTGATTGGCGGTAGGCCGTCGAGCGCCTTGGCCACATCGTCGCGACTAATTTTGCTCGCCTCCTCAAGCGTCTTATTTTTTGCCAGATCAGTAATCATTGAAGATGTGGCGATGGCACTGGCGCAACCGAGCGTCTCAAATTTAATGTCAGAAATGACCTCACGTTTCTTGCTATCCTTTTTGACTTTGATATAGATCTTCATCAGATCGCCGCAGACTGGATTACCGACCATCCCGACGCCGTCGGGATCCTCGATCGTTCCCTGGTTGTGCGGAGCGGTGAAATGGCTAATCACCTCTTTGGAATAATTCATATATGTCAACGCTTAATATTGCGCAAATTAAAAATTAAATTTTATTTTTTTTCGAATAGTATTCTTTCAAAATTTCTCCAGAAACTTTTCGCAATTTTTCCAAAACTTTTTTTAGCTTGGAAACAAAAATAATCAACTCTTTTTTGGTCGTATATTTTCCCAGGCTGATGCGCAATGATCCATGGGCCTGTTCGGCCTTGAGTCCGAGTGCCAGAAGGACGTGCGAAGGACTGAGTGATCCTGAGGAGCAGGCTGAGCCAGTTGAGCAGGCGATGCCTTCGGCATCAAGATAAAGCAGGAGGCTTTCCCCTTCCACATCGGCAAAGCTAAAGTTGGCATTATTAGGCGACCTCTTGGATCGCGAGCCGTTCAGTTGGACCTTGGGAATTTCTTTCAATACTTTCTTAATTAGATAATCGCGCAGTTCTTTTATTTTTTTGGTTTCCTTTGGTTTGTTTTTTTCCAAGACTTCAATGGCCTTACCGAGACCCACGATGCCGGTCGAGTTGAGTGTGCCGGCACGGAGAGCAAATTCTTGCGCTCCACCGTCCTGAATTTGGCTTATTTTAGTGCCTTTTTTGACAAAGAGCATTCCTACGCCTTTTGGACCATAAATCTTATGGGCGGACATCGAAAGCAGATCAACACCTAATCTTTTGACGTTTGTGTCGAAATAGGTGACCGCTTGAGTGGCGTCAGTGTGAAAAATTATTTTACTCCCTCGCTTAATATTAATGGCGGAAAGAATTTTTCCAATTTGCGCGATCGGCTGTACGGTGCCAATCTCATTATTAACATACATCACGGAAATTAAAAGCGTGTTTACTTTAATCGCCTTTTCCAGATCCGTAGTCTTAATAATTCCATCCGCATAGACCGGAAGATAAGTGACCTCCACAATCCCCTCTTTTTCCAATTTTTGGCAAGTATTGAACACACAGCTATGCTCAAAAACAGTCGTGATGATATGGGGAATCTTTCCTTTGTTTTTTACATTTTTATTGTATGCGCGGAGTACCCCTTTGATAGCGAGATTATTTGACTCAGTCGCCCCGCTGGTGAAAATTATTTCTTCATCAGCGCATTTGAAAAAACTGGCCAAATTTTCTCGTGCACTAAAAACGGCGTCCGCGGCATTCCGGCCGAAAGAGTGAAGGGACGATGCGTTGCCAAATTCTTCACTAAAATATGGCAGCATTGTTTTCAGCACCTCAGTGTCCACGGGCGTTGTCGCCGCATAGTCTAAGTATATTTTTTCCTTAGCCATATCTTTAATAATTTTATATTAATTCACTTAACTTAATTGCGAATAATGTTTTTTTAATTTGATATGCTAGCTTGTTCCAGACAAGACTGGAAGCGCAGACCTTCGCTTTTTGGCAATGGCTTCCGTCGCACTTGGAAATGATCGGTCCTTCCATAATCTCAATGATCTCTCCGGCAGAAATCAGTTTAGGATTTTTGATGAGCGTGTATCCCCCGCTTTTGCCTTTCTGACTTTTGACAAGATTATCTTTACGGAGCATCCCAATCAATGTTTCCAAATATTTGGCAGAAATATTTTCCTCCTGCGAAATTTCCGAGATGTTTTTTTGTGCCGGATAGGCGCGTGCCAAAGCAACCATTGCTCGCAAGCCATATTCTGCTTTAGTGGAAAATTGCACAGCGGTACGACGAAGCTTTGGCGGAGTCGACTATTGATCAACAGTGGCCATGGCCTAGTCAAGTTAATTCATACTATATTACTATGCTTTTATTATAGCGCCTTTGCTAATCCTGTCAAATCCGTAACTTCTGTGCTATACTGGAGGGGCTAAATAGCCTAAATAACGAATCTCTATGCGCATCTCCTATTCCGCTCTGGAAACCTATAAAAGTTGTCCGTTGAAGTATAAATATCAGCAAATCGACAAAATTAAGACGCCCAAATCCAAGGAGGCGGTTTTTGGCACGATTTTGCATTCCACTTTGAAATTTATCCACACTCCGGGCATCCTCTCTCCGACTCTCGAGCAAGCGATGGAATTTTTTTCTAATTCTTGGAATCCAGCTGTGTTTGATTCGCCGGAAGAAGAACGCGCCGCTTTCGTGCAAGGCGTGAAAATTATCCAAGATTATTATCAAAAAAATAATCCGGCTGATTTTAATATTCTTAATTTGGAATCACGTTTTCAGATTGAAATCGGAACACCGGATAACAAGCATATCATTTCCGGCATCATTGACCGGATCGATCGCACGGCGGACGGTTTTGAAATTATTGATTATAAGACAGCCAAAAAAATGCCCACCCAAGAACGGGTCGAAGGTGATATGCAACTCTCGGTTTATTTGGCGGCTTTTCTGTCCTATTACCCGCAAGAAAAAGAGCATCTGGACAAAATTAAAGTCAGTCTCTATTTTTTGAAACACGGCATGAAGCTCACTGCCTCAAGGACCGAAGAACAGCTCAAAGAAAATGAAGCGGTCTTCTTGGAAACGATCAAACTGATCGAGGAAGGAAAATTCGAACCGACAATTTCCCCACTTTGCGATTGGTGTGGCTACCAAAATATCTGTCCGATGTGGAAGCATAAATTCAAAGAACTGCGCAAACTTGACACGGAAGAAATCGCCGGGCTGATTGATGAGTACATTGATCTCAAATCAGCCATGTCGATCACCAAAGATCGTCTAGCCAAAATCCAAGAAGACATCGTGACGTACATGGGTCAAGAAGGCGTCGAGCGAGTGTTTGGTCAGAATGGCCTGATTGCACGCAGCCTGCGCATCACCTATAAGTATGACGAGGAAAAAATTCAAGCAATCCTTTCGCCACTGGGAAAATGGCAGGAGGTTTTGAAGCTCGACAAAACTGCACTCAAAAATATTGCCGAACTGTTGCCCATGAATGTCAAAAAAGAAATTGAAAAAGCCAAAATTGAAGATAAAACGACTAGTAGTTTGATTGTGAAAAAAGGAAAAATATGAAAATGCCTCATTACATAAAAAGAGTCAAAGAAAAGATCAAGGAATTTTTCTTAATTGACGACACACCCCACAAAGTAGCGGGCGGTTTTGCTTTGGGAATTTTTTTTGGAATGATGCCGAGCGAAGGTCCCTTGACCACCTTTTTGATTTCTTCCCTATTGCGTTTCAATCGCCTTTCTGCTATGGCTGGAGTGTTTTCTTGTAACGCTTGGTCAACCTTAGCAGTTTTGCCACTAGCCACGGTGGTTGGTGGATTTGCCTTTCAAATCAGTCCACAATTGCTAGTGAATAGCTTCAAGGAGGCTTATGCGTTGGGTTTTGACTATCTTTTCACCAAGGCAATTTTCTTTGATATTTTGACGCCGTTTTTTGTCGGCTATTTCATTGTTTCAATTTCAATCGCCCTATTTTTTTACTTCTTGATTTTCTTCATGTTGAAGTATAGGAAGATCAAATTTAAATAATCCTGCTCGCGCTCGAGCCTGCGAGATGCCCCGTGCTCCAACAGATCTGCAGATTATACCCGCCAGTCGGACCATCCAGATCAATCATTTCCCCGGCAAAAAATAAATTTTCCATAATTTTAGAACGCATAGTTTTGGGGTCAATTTCCTTGAGCGCCACTCCCCCACTCGTAATCATCGCTGACTCGAAACCCATAACATCGGAGATGGTAAATTTCAATGATTTCAAAAGCGCCACGATTTTCTGGCGTTCTTTTTTAGTAAGAAAATTTAACTTCTTATCTGGATCAATCTGGGCCAGTTTTAAAATTAAATCTAGCATTTTTCGCGATAACAGTTCCCTGAAATAATTTTTAATATCTTTCCGATTATTCTCCTCGAAAGCCAAGACTAATTTTTTATCCAACTCGGAAACACTAAACTCAGGAAAAAGTTCCAATTCAATCACAACTGAGCCCTTTTGCAAAAGCGCATTAACAACTTTACTGGCATCGATAATCATGGGGCCACTCAGCCCAAAGTGCGTAAAAAGCATTTCACCCTGAAAGCTGGCTTGTTTTTTTTCGTCTTGCCACAGATTGATCAGCGCATTTTCCAAACTTAGACCTTGCAATTCAGAAATCCAATCTTCTTTGACTTTGATTGGGGCGAGTGCTGGTGCTGGTGTGATTATCGTATGGCCAAGCTCTTTGGCCCAAGTATAACCATCTCCAGTTGAGCCAGTGGCGGGGTAAGCCTTTCCGCCAGTACAAAGGATAAATTTATCCGCCGCAATTATTTCCTGGTCAACTTTTATGCCACTAATTTTATTGCCATCAGATTCAAATCCCAATACCTGCGCGCCTGTGATTATTTCCGCTCCATTATCTTTGAGATATTTTGTGAGCACTGAAAGTACATCGATTGCATCGTCTGAAACGGGAAAAACCCGACCGCCTTTTTCCACTTTTGTCGGTAGATTATTTTTCTCAAAAAATTCCACTACTTCATTTGGTCCAAAAGCTGAGAAAGCCGAAAAAATAAATTTGCCATTTCTGCCTAATTTTTCCACAAAGCCTCTCGCATCGTGATCAACTTGCGTGATATTGCACCGGCCATTGCCTGTGAGCAAAAGCTTTTTTCCCAATGCGGAATTTTTTTCCAAAAGCACCACTTTTGCGCCCAACTCCGCCGCTCTTCCCGCCGCCATCATTCCGGCCGGTCCAGCGCCGATGACTGCCACGTCAAATTTTTTGCCTGATTTATTCATAAAACTAGTTTAATACCCAATTGAATAAATAGCCAGTAAAAATTATTCCCGCGCCAACGATAGAAGCAAAAATTAAAATTAATTTTGCTTTCATCACTTTTTTGAGGATCATAAATTCTGGCAGTGAGAGTGCGGTCACGGCCATCATGAACGCCAATGTTGTTCCGAGCGCCACACCTTTTTCTGTAAGCGCACTGACCAACGGAATGATGCCAGCGGCATTAGAATATAGCGGAATGCCGATGAGCACTGCCAGCGGCACGGCGTACCATTTATCCGCTCCGGCGTATTGTGCCAGAAAATCCGTCGGCACATAACCATGGATCGAAGCACCCAGTCCCACGCCTATGATGATATAGGGCCAGACTTTTTTGATAATATCCCAAGTGTAATTTTTGGCGTATTTCATCCTTTCATTCCAAGACATTTCTGGCAGTTGGAATTGGCCGTTAAATTTATTCTTGTAGACAAATTCTTCCACCAGATTTTCCACATTCATTTTTCCAATCACAATTCCAGAAAGGATAGCGATAATAAGACCGCTTGCGACATAGAGGAAGGCGATTTTCCAGCCGAAAAGTCCAAAGAGCAAAACCAAAGCGACCTCATTGATCATTGGTGAAGCGACCAAAAATGAGAATGTTGTCCCGAGCGGAACCCCTGCCTGTACGAATCCCAAAAATAACGGTACGGCCGAGCAGGAGCAAAAAGGTGTGATAATCCCCAAAAGCGAGGCCAAAATATTTCCGACATATTTTTTTTCATGTGACAGAATCGTTCTAATTTTTTCCGGCGGAAGAAAAGAGCGAATGATAGAAACTGTGAAAATAATCACCACGAGCAAAAGCAAAATTTTGATTGTGTCGAAGATAAAAAAATTGACCGCTGACGCTAAGAGTGTGCCAGGTTCAATGGCTAGCGCAGAATAAGTCAGCCAGTTGGCGAAAAGTTGCACGGGATAAAATAGATCCATCGTTTTTGGTTATTTGATTAATTGCAATGATTGCATTTCAGCTCGAATTTTTCCGCTTCGCTGGCGGACATCATCTGGATCGTAATATGACTTATCCCAAACTGGTCAGCTAATATTTTTTGCGCTTCAAGGATTAATTTGTTCCGTTTTCCATTTTCCAGGTTTTCAATTTCTAGGTGAGTGCTCAAAAATCGACTATTGCTATCGGTCTGCCAGATATGCAAGTCATGCACATTGATGACACCAGCCAATGATTCAAGGGCACTTTTTACTTTTTCAAAATCAACATCGTCCGGCACTGATTCCATAAGAATATCCAATGCTTGCCTCAAGAGGATATAGGCTTCTTTGATTACGTAGATCGAAAGAATGATAGAAATGACCGGATCGACAATATACCAATGAAAAAAATAAATGAGCATCGCTCCTACAACTACGCCCAAGGAAAAGAGCGCATCTTGCAGGGAGTGGAGCCAAGCGCTTTTAAGGTTTAAATTTTTGTGGGCATCTTTTTTCAGGAAATAGGTGGCGATTCCATTACCGACGAGGGCGATTGATGCGGCGACAATCATCCAATTGCTGGTAATTTCCGAAGGGTGGAATAATCTTTGCGTCGCTTCGATCAAGATAAAAATCACAATTGTTAAAAGGACCAGCGAGTTAAAAAAGGCGATCAAGATTTCCGCTCGCTTATAGCCATAGGTCTTAGATTTGGTGTTCCCCCGCTCCTTGACCTTTTCACCCCACCAGCTCAAGCTCAATGCACCTACATCAGAAAAATTATGCAGTGCGTCTGACACCAGTGCCAGGCTACCGATGAAAAATCCGATCACTACCTCGAAAATGGTGATAAAAATATTGATCACTATCGCAATAAAGATGTTTGGTTTTTTTGTCATGAGAGGTTGATTAAATATTTAACTAAAAATTGCAGATAATAAATTCCCGCTATAAGAAAAACTGTCGCCACGGCATACCGTAGTATTTTCTCAAGTTTACCAGCAATGTCATACGTCTTGCTCACTTTTTCGATACTAAACGCTAAAATAAATGAGAACGCAATCACCGGCAACCCAGTGCCGATAGCGAACAGTGGTGGTAGTAATAAGCTTTCTGTTGAGTTGAATATCAATGGAATTAAAATCCCAAAAAATAATACTCCGCTAAAGGGGCAAAACGCGAGCGCAAATAACATTCCCAAAAATAGCGCACCTAAATAGCCCTTGTTTGCTAGCCACCTTTTCATCTTCTCTCCTCGCTTCCAGCCTCCGCCAAAATTAATTTTTATCACTCCGAACATCAAAAAACTGATGATAATCAAAACTATGCCTAACAATTTATCCCCCCAGCTCTGAAAAATCTTGGCGATTTCAAACGATGAAAGCCCGAAATAAATAAGGGTTGCCAGGAGAGTATAGCTGATAGTTCGGCCTAATGTGTACATCAAGCCACTTGTGAGGGTGTGTTTGGCCGTTTTTATATCTTTGGAAATATATGCGATGGCGGTGATGTTGGTCGCCAAAGGACAGGGACTGATGGAAGTCATCACGCCCAGGATAAAAGCGGAAAGCAAGGGAAAATTATATTGATCGATTAATGTGTTGAGAAATTCCATTTATTTTTCTTGAGCCGAAGTTTTGCTTCCAAGCATCCCTTTTAATTTGTCAGAAAGATAACTTATGAATCCCTGCTCGTTAGAAACCAATTGCCAGACTCGAGTATCATCTTTGATATGATCCTGTCCATCGTAGATTGGATTGATAAACAGTGCTGATCCTGTGGCTTTAAACTTGGTTGAAATTTCCTTGTTTTCCGGCAGATCAATGTTTATTTCTCGAAATTCAATTTTCCCCGTTTTTAGTTCTTCCGGAAATTCTTGCTCCACCGTTTCCTTGGCATATTTTCCGATGGCGATGCAAGAGGAGCAGCGCTGCGAGGCGTGAAAAAGAAAGACCTGAATTTTTTCTGCCGGTTTTAAATTTTCAGCTTCCGCAATTTTTGCCATGCCTTTTTCATTTCTGACAGTCGGAGTATTATCTTTGTTCGCGTAAGAATTTATCGCAAATATTCCGACTACGCCTATAATGACTATGACTGTATAGGAAAGATAAGGATTATTTTTTTTCATGAAATTATTTTTTGTTTTAATGATTATTTGGAAAGAACAGTTTTGATTTCAGAAATATCCGGTATTCTCCCAGTCGTTTCCACTTTTTCATTGATAACCAGTGCCGGCGTGCCCATTACGCCATATTTCATGATCTCCAAAATGTCGGTAATTTTTTCTACTTGTGCTTCAACCTTTAGTTCTTCAAGCGCTTTTTTGACGTTTGCTTCCAGCTTTAGGCAATTAGGGCATCCGGTACCCAAAATTTTAATGTTCATAATTTTGCTTGCATGGCACAATGCTTAAATGATTATTTAATTATTTGATCAAATATTTTTTTATACTCTCGGATGGTTTTTTTGTTCAAGTTGTAGCGGATAAAATTCCCTTCTCGCTTTTCGGTTAAAAGGTTAACATTTTTGAGTTGCTTAAGATGATGGGAAACGAGCTTATCGGAAATCTTCACAATTGGCACAATTTCACATACACACTTGGCGCCATCTTGCAGGACGCAGATGATTTTCAATCGATTAGCATCGGAAATGGCACGCAAAAATTCGTATGTTTTTTGAACATCCTGCTCTTTTTTTGAATTTTTAGCACAACATTTGAACTCCATTATAAAACTATTCTAATTTATATTAGAATAGTATGCTTAGCTTGAAATATTGTCAAGGTAAAATTAAAGAAGTGCTTTTTTAGCTGATTACAGTCCCATTAAACTTTTTCCCCTCCAGGCAATTTTCCATATTCTTGAGTTTTTTGCCATTGAGGATTACCACTTCCATTTTGGCTTCGGCGGCTAGTTTGGAGGCGATCGGATCGAACGGTGCGTTCATGCCTGGGTCCCATTTATCCCCGACCATTTTTCTAAAATCAGCCCAGGTGATATTTTTCAGTTTTTTAGCGTCTATAAATTTGTTCGGGTCTTTGTCGCAGACATAATCGATGTTGCTCATATTGATGATTTTGGTCACTCCGAAATATTTTCCCAACAGCACCGCGTCATAATCCGTAGAAAAACCGGGACGCCAGCCGGCGGCGACCAGGATGTTTTCCTTGAAATTAAAAAAATCCTCAAGATCATTGGGATTTTTGTTGATCACCGGGTGTGCATTGGCACGAAAAATTGTTCGGATAAAATGCGCGTTCATTCTTGTCGCGTGGATGCCCAACCAATCGCGGTCATCATCAGTCAATTTTTCTGTCACTTTCAAGGCTGCTTCTTGATAGCGTCTGGCCAATTTTCCACCTCCGGTAATGATGATAAAACGCGAACCCTTGGTGATTTGTTTTTTGATAATTTCCTTGAAACTTTTTACGAACCGCCAATCGATTTCATCAGGCACAATGAGCGACCCACCAAGAGAAATGACAATAATATTGTCCTTTTGCATAAATATTTATTTTAAAAAATAATTAATTTATTATTTAATACAATTCTTATCCGCCACTCTCCCCTGCTTCAGGGCATCATCAAGACTGGAAAAACAAACGAGATTTTCTGGCTTAATTGATTTGGCATAGCGGCAGGTTGGCAGATGTACTTTGTCGGAGCTCTTACTGCCTACATAGGCGCAATTGGGGGCTAAGATTTTCGCTTCAGTGGGGTTTTGAGTGCTTTCTGGCGTAGCAGCCCCTGCTACAATTGGGGCACCTTCTGGGTCATTTTTGGCTATTTCTGTTGTTTTTTCAATCACAATTGCCTTTGTTTGGCCTTTTTTACCTTCAATTTTGCCAAATTGGAAAGAAATGAGCGCCACCAAAATAAATCCGGTCAAAAGCACCAGTTTCATTTCATGTTCGATTAGAAAATTTTTGATATATCCCATCATTGACATTATAGCATAAGTTCGCTAGAATACATCTTGTTAGTTATATCAGATTAATTGCGGATTGGCACGGGACAAATTTAGACATTCCCGGCTTTTATTTTCGCGGATACTTATGGCACATCGTAAAGCAGGTGGATCTACCCAACTTGGAAGAGACTCTATTTCCAAAAGACTCGGCGTTAAGATTTTTGGCGATCAAAAAGTCAAAACCGGACAAATCATCATCCGCCAACGCGGATCAAAATATCATCCCGGCAAAAACGTCAAACGAGGTGAAGACGATACCCTGTTCGCACTTGCGGATGGTTTCGTGAAATTCTCCACAAAGAAAGTACGTGCTTTCACAGGCAAGCTCGTGCAAAGGAGATATGTTTCTGTGGCGGACAAGATTGTGCCGAAAAAAATCAGAACCACTGATTAGCACTGGTTACACTTGATTTCACTGATTCGGAAATTCAATCATGTGCAATCAGGAAAATCAGGTGCTAATCATGTGGTTCAGACAACTTTAAGACATAAAAAAATTCCGATTATACTCGGAATTTTTTTATGTTCATTTTTGACTTGCTATTTTTGTAACTTAACTAAGCAATTCATTAATCACCTTCCATATTTTTTTGTTGATTAGCAATTAAGAAACATTTATATTACAGCAGGTATTTTGCTTCTGGCAAGAAACTACTTCTTCTTATTCTTCCAACTCGCCTTCACAAACTCAAAAAACAACGGATGGGAAGTGAGTGGTTTGGATGTTAGTTCGGGGTGGAATTGGGCGCCGACGAAAAATGGATGGACTGATTGGGGTAGTTCAGTGATTTCCATAAGCTTGCTGTCTGGTGAAGTGCCGGAAAAGACCAAGCCGGCTTTTTCCAATCTTTTGATATATTCCGGATTGACTTCCCAGCGATGTCTGTGCCGTTCGGAAATCTTGGGTTTTTTGTATGCACCATAAGCCACTGTGCCTTTTTTGAGAATGGCAGGATAGGCGCCGAGTCGCATCGTAGCGCCAAAGTTGTGGTCTTCGAGATTCTTTTTTTGCTCCGGCATGATGTCAATGACTGGATTTTTGGTTTTGCGTTCAATCTCAGTGGTGTGGGCGTCTTTGAGGCCCAAAACATTTCTGGCATATTCAATTACAGCCAGTTGCATGCCATAGCAAAGTCCCAAAAAGGGAATTTTGTTTTCGCGCAAAAATTGGATAGCCTTGATCTTACCTTCAATTCCCCGCGAACCAAAACCACCAGGAATGATAATGCCATCATAATTTTTCAGCTCCTCCAATTTTTCCGGTTCTTTCTCAAAGACCTCGCTGTTGATCCAAGCGATTTCCGGCTTTAATTTATTTTTGAATGCCGCGTGCTTGATCGCTTCGATCACGCTGATATAGGCATCAGAGAGGACGAAATCACCGGTACCGAAATATTTTCCCACCACGCCAATCTTGATTTTTTCCTTGGCTGATTTGATGCCTTCCACGAAATCATACCACTCTTTCATGTTGGATTTTTTGTTTTCTGGCAAGTTGAGTTTTTTCAAAATTAAACGACTCAAATCATCGCGTTCAAAGTTGACTGGAATTTCATAGATATTGTCCGCGTCCGGAGCAGAGATGACATAGCGCTCAGAAATATTGCAAAACATGCCCAATTTTTCTTTGCGTTTTTGGTCAAGGAAAGTTTCACTGCGTGCGATGATCACGTCCGGTTGGATGCCGGCGCCATTGAGAGTCCGCACGGCATATTGCGTTGGCTTAGTCTTCATCTCGCCGACTTTCGAGGGAATTGGGAGGTAGCTAACCATCACAAACATCACATCTTCCGGATATTTAATTTTCATCATTCTGGCTGCTTCCAGAAAAAGAATGTTTTGGTATTCACCAATCGTGCCGCCGATTTCAATGAGAGTGACATCTGATTTGGCTTTTGCCGAAGCCTTTTCAATTCGGTCGATCACTTCCAAGGGAATATGCGGAACCACTTCCACGCATTTACCGTTATAGCCCAAATTGCGTTCCCGATGAATGACAGTTTGATAGACGCTTCCCGTGGTCATATAGTTATCGCTCGGCAGGGTAATATTGAGAAATCTCTCATAGTTTCCCATATCCTGGTCGGTTTCATAACCATCATTCAAAACAAAAACTTCGCCGTGTTCTGTTGGATTCATCGTGCCGGCATCAACGTTGATGTAGGGATCAATTTTGATTGCCGTAACACTCAGTCCTCGCGCCTTCAAGATAATTCCGATCGACGAAGTCGATATGCCCTTCCCCACTCCACTCATCACTCCCCCGACGATGAATATGAACTTGCGGTTTTGTTTCATATTTTTTACCTTTGCAGGAGCGGGTTTGTAACCCGGTCCGCGTATTTTAAAATTAATTTTTTACAGACAAAAAGTCGCTTCCCCCGCGACTTTTTATTTTTTCAAAAATAGAACGAATAAAACTTATGCCTCTTTGGAAACAACGAGCTTTATCTTTGTCTCAACTCCCCCAGCCAAACTGACCTTGATTTCATACTCTCCGATTTCTTTGATATGCGCTGGCATCGTGATCGATTTTTCGGCAACGTCAAACCCCGAAGTACTGATTATTTTGGCAATATCTTTGGCGGAAATTGATCCAAACAGTTTTCCTTCTTTGCCTTTCGCTTTAATTTCAAATGATTTATCTTTCAATTCAGCTGCGATTTTTTTAGTCTTTTCTGAATTTTCCAGTTCGGCGATTTTTTCTTTTTTCCTTTGCGCATCGATTCTTTCAATCGCTTCTTTCGAAGCCGTTTCGGCTAATTTTTTAGCAAACAAAAAATTACGAGCATAACCGTCTGAGACGTTTTTCAATTCGCCTTTTTTGCCCAAATTTTTGACGTCTTGGAGGAGAATTATTTGCATAGTTTTAGTATAACGCAGATGCGTCATTTTGGGAATAGCGGATTATTTCAATTTTTCCTGGATAACTTCCATAGCTTTGTCCAGCTGAGGATCCTTGTCATTTTTGTAGTCATCGGCAGTCATTTTGACTTCAATGTCGGGATTGATGCCTTTTTCCATGATATAATCGCCGTTGGGCGTGAGCCATTTGGCCACAGTAACTTTGACGCTGGAGCCCTGTGGTAGGTCGATGAGCTCCTGGACAGTGCCTTTGCCGAAAGATTTTTCGCCGATAAGTGTCAGGCCTTGATCGTCTTTGAGTGCTCCAGCTAAGATTTCTGAAGCGCTGGCGCTGCCTTCGTTAATGAGTACGACAGTTGGGATGCTACTTAAGCTGTCCCCGCCTTCAGTGAAAAAGCTGTCTTTTTTTCCAAAGCTGTCCTCTTCAGTGACCACAACTTTTCCCTTGGGAATCATCCGGCTAGCAATAGAGACCGCCCTGTCAAGGAGCCCGCCTGGATCGTTGCGCAAATCCAAGATGATACCCCTGGTATTCTTGGCTAGCATTGTTTTCATCGCTTGATCAAATTCTTTGTCCGTATTCTCACCAAATTTAGTGATTTCAATGTGTGCAATATCTCCTTCCTTGAAATCCAGCTTGACACTTTTCACTTCAATCGTATCGCGAACGATGGGAATTTCTTTCGTATCTTTCTCGCCATTTGGCAAGATAGTCAATTTTACTTCTGTGCCTTTCTTGCCCCTAATGAGCGATACAGCTTCGTCGATTGTCATATCAGCAATCACTTTATCGCCGATCTTTATGATCTTATCGCCAGCCCGTAGCCCGGCTTTTTGAGCTGGTGATTCGTCGAGCGGGGCGATGACTGTCAGCAAGTTATCTTTGATGCCTAGCTCTGCTCCGATACCATCAAAACTGCCACCTAAATCTTGAGAAAAGGCTTTGTTTTCTTCTGGGTCAAAAAAGGAGGTATAGGGATCTCCGGTGGCTTTCAGCATCCCGGAAATTGCGCCATAGACCATTTTTTGAGCGTCAAGGTCTTTGCGGTTTATATGTTTTTCTTTGATGGTATCCCAGACTTTCCAGAAAAGCGAAAAATCCACCCCATTATTGGCAGATTTATTTTCTAAAACAGCTTGTCCGAGTGAAATATCTTTGGTAACAGCTGGCGCCGTATTTTTTCCACGACTGAATCCGAGGGTATAACTGGCGAAAGTAACTGCAACGATAAAAAAAATCAATAGGCCTTTTTTGAATATTTTTCTATTTTTGGCAAGTTCATCTTCGGGGTATGTTTTAATCGGTTCGCTTGCTTCGCTTTCCCTTTCTTGGTTTAATTGTTCTAGCATTTGAGTGTGTATTATTAATTGATTTTTGGCAGTGGTTTTCCTGCGTATTTTATGAAATATTTTAGCGCACTGGCGATATGTTGCCAAGCCAGGCGGTTTGAAGCCAGGGTTTTTAGGAGACTTTTTCCCGCCGAGCCCTTGCCATGGTAGTGATAAATTTTTGCATCGGGATCATAGACAACACGGTAATTATTTTCCCAAAAGCGACGGCACCAATCTGTATCCTCAAAATACATCTTGAATTGCGGATCTAATAGGCCGACCTTGGCAATGGCTTCCCGTTTGGTCATCAGCGCCGAACCCATCAGCCAATCAACATTCCTGATGCTGTTGTGATCAAAGTCCTGCATCAAAAAATTGGCCAGGTGTTTTTTGGCAAAATTAAATTTCCCCAAAAAAGTTCTTCGATAAACAATCGTGAGCGGAGTATAGAAACGAAAGCTGGATGGCTGAAGCTTTTCATTAAAACCAATCAGCTGCGGACCAACAATGCCGACATTGGGATTATTTTTGATAAATTCGAGCAGTGTCTCGATTGAATTTCTTTTGATTAAAATATCCCCATTGAGAATCAATATGAATTGGCCAGTACTTTTCGCATAACCGCTCCGCACTAGCCCGCCAAAACCCAGATTTTCTGCTGATGGAATGAACAGCACATCCGGAAATTCTTCCCGCATCATTGTTTCCGTCACCTCTTCCGTGGCGCTATCTGAAACGATCAACTCATAGTCGGTGCCGGTATAATTTTTTTTGATGGAAGTCAAACAGAGCTTCAAGAGTTCAGGATTTTTATAGCTAGTGACAATAATTGAGAGTTCCATCGAAGAATCGGATAAATTTAGTAAACTTAGGGCTTGCTTTGTTTTGCGTTGCTTGCGTTATTTTGGCTTAATGTCAGATTGCGCTGGCAGAGTGAATATATTTTTTGCCATTTCATGAATTTTGTCATAATTATCGCCGATCGGGAGAAGGATATATCCGGCCGCGCCATTTTCCGGGTGATACAAGAATCCTTCGTCAGAATTTTCCAGCACTCTTTGATAGATTTGAGCGTCCGGGATGGTTTTATAGAGATCATACATTTTTTGCATTTCCCAAAGTTGCATATCTGTTCTGACGTTATCTCCAAGACTATTAAGCATTCCGTTTAGTTTATTAAAATCAGTCAGTGTTCCAGCGCTAAGCATCTTGTCTTTTACAAGCTGGATCACTTGCTGTTGCCTCTTGGCTCTTTCGAAGTCGCTGGAAGTCGCTCGAGAACGGACGTAACAGAGGGCATTCTCTCCATTTAGTGTTTGCTTGCCGGCTGGTAATTTGAAATCTCCCCCGCATTCTAATGATTCTTTCGGTGCGGTGCAAAGTGGGTATTTGGGAATTTTTCTTTTCACAACAACGGACACGCCCGCGGCATTTGTCTGATGGCTTTTGACAATCTTATTCTGCCAATTGCCTGTCGGAATAGTAAAAAAAGAATCGCAAACGTGTTCCTCATTAAATTGCATCGCTTCATCAAATGGTTTTTCCAATGTGATGTCGACTCCGCCAATTGCATCAACCAGTTGTTTAAATCCGCTGAAATTGATGCTCGCGGCATAATGAATCGGAATTCCCAAAACATCGCCAAGCGCAATTTTCATATTCTCTAATCCCTTACCCTTTCCATTTTCTTCACCATAGGCATGAACGGCATTGATTTTTTGCTTGTCGCCTGTGCCCGGCACAGTGACATAAAGGTCGCGTGGAACTGAAATCATAGAAACTTTGTTTTCGGCCGGTAAAATACTTACCACGATAATCGAGTCGGCTAAAGTTCCTCCGCCGACCACGCCTTCACCGCGCATACCCAAAACGGCGATATTAACTCGACCGTCTTTTTCTCCCTTAAGCTCATCTTTCACGCCAGGAATTGAGTGTGCGATCGAATTAAAAATTCCACCTCCGACGGAAACCTTCTTAATCACACTATCCGCCTTCCATAGAGCGGCGCCTCCCACCAAAACAAGGACGAGTAAAATTCCCAGCGTAATTTTAAAGCCCTTTTTTTGATAAAAACGCTTTTTCATTAGGGAAACATTTTTTTGTGCTTTTGAATTAAACATGCAGTTTTAACATTTTTCGCCCTAGATAGCGAAATAGTATGTAGTTTAAACTAATTATATAAACCCAATAAATACGCTTGGTTTGCTTCAGATAAGGCAAAACAGGAAATTTACCATAACCTCTTTATTTTACATTTTTTTCAATATTTGTCAATGTGTTGGCGAGAATATGATCCTCTGCGAATTCTTCAAAAATAGCGTGAACTTTTTTGGCGGTTATCTCCCAAGAAAAGCCCAACAGACGCTCTTTTTCATTAGTTAACAATTTAGCACGCAAATCTTTTTCGGTTATGATTTTGAGTAATTTTTTCGACAAATCCGCGCTGTTGCTAGGGGTGAAAAATAGTGCACTGTCCTTGGCTACCTCACGATGAGGCGCAATGTCAGAAATTAGGCATGGCAATCCTACGGAAAATGCTTCCAAAATCGGAATGCCAAAACCTTCATAGAGCGATGGAAAACAAAAGCAATCCGCCAGGAGCATGATGGCTTTTTTATCTTCTTCTGAAATAAAGCCAGGAAGAATAATTTCATCTTTTTTTAGCGTGCAGCGTTGAATCATCGCATCAATATTTCGGTCATAGTTATGCCCTTTTCCGCCAGCCAAAACCAGCTTCATTTCTGGCAACTGCTCTTTGATTTTCGCGTAAGCCTCAATAAGGACTGGCAGATTTTTTCTTGGCTGAAGCGTCCCAAGATAAAGGATGAATTTTTTCGGTAAACTATATTTTTGCCGAATTTTTTCCAATTCGATTTGTGAATGAGTTTGTTTCAAAAAATCGTCCGCGACTGCGTTGTAGATATAGTTGACTTTTCCTTGATCGGTTTTGTAGTATTTAATAATTTCGCTTTGGGTAAATTTTGAAACCGCGATTATCTTGTCCGCCCTTTTCAACGCCAACGGAATCAGTGTGCGCAAGAAAAAAAGATCGCTGAATTTGATCATCCGAGGAAAGACGCAAAACGAAACATCATGGATGATGGTGAGAATTTTAATTTTTTTCGGCACAAAAAATGGCGTAATGTATTGCGTGAGATAAAGATCAATCGGATGCTCTCGGAGATATTTTGGCAAAGTCCAAAAATTCCAACTGAACTTATTCTTCGTCGTAAGCGCAGTGATTTTAAAATTAGGTTTACTGTTAATGCCCAAATCCTGTTTTATTTGCACCAAAGTTTCTTGATCTGAGATGTCCGTAAAAAGTTGATATATATTCTTGCTATCAATCAGCGCCAAATTTTTCACTAGATTAAAAAACACCGCCTCATCGCCGGTTCTCTTTTTGCCAATATTACGAATGTCAATGCCAATTTGCATAATTGCCTTTAATACGACTGAACGCACCATTTAGATTCAATAAAAGGTTCTTATTCTTTATTGTAGCACTATTTGGGTGATTTTAGAAAAGCGTTAAACTTTTTTTGGGACTCCTCGAAGGTAATCGGCATATTCTCGCCATCCGAAATTTCCAGCATATTGTTAACATCACGCATGAGATAATAAAACTTGGAACGCTTTAAAAAACCCTCGTCTATTTTCCCTGCATAAAAAGAAAGGACTTTTTCAGGAAATGAATCGCCATAATACCAGAGTCCGGAAAAATCCAATGCCGGATCGGCGATTTCTACGTCAGAAAAATCGATAACACCAGTCAAGCTCTTTTTCACTGGATCAATAAAAATATGTTCTGGCTTAATATTCGAATGAATGACTACATTTTCAAAACCAGCAGATGTTGCAGAATATTGCTCAATCTGATGTTCAATCCAGCTTATTTCTTCTTTTTCCAGCCGAGGAAAAACTAACTCTTTTAGTTTCTGCAAAGTATCACCGAGCTGTTCTTTGTTCCACCAATAACTGCTTCTTGCCTCTCCAAAACCATACTCTTTAACAAAATCGATTGGAGTTTGATGCAAAATAGACAAAAAATTTCCTAATTGTTTCGCGATTTGTTCAATTTGCTTTTCCTCGAGTTGATTAAAAATTTCTGGTTGCATCTCAATGCCTGGTATTTTCACATATCCGCCACAAGGAATATTCTCTGCTACATAAGCGTAGTGAGGAATGGGCAGGTTTAGTTTTGTCTCTAGGTATTTAAGCAATTTTAATTCCGACCTAAAACGGAGATCATAACCAACTCTTTTGGGAAAGCGAAAAACAAAATTATCGTCCAGCAAAATCACATTATTATCCCAACCTTTTGTAATAAGTTCGGCACGCGAAAAAGAAACTTCTGGAAAATTTTCTTTTATCACCTTGAGATATTCTTCTTTTGATTCCTTAATCAGCATAAGCTTCTATTTTTTAATTCACTCACTTATTCTATTATACCAATAAAAACAAAGCCATCCTAATTTTCAACCTTCTATATTAAAAAATGAAAACCTCGCGCGGAATTTCCGTTTGAGGTTTTCTGATGAATTCGGATGAATCACTAAGCCTTCCGAGGGACATTTTCTTTCACGTTTGTGCGCGTAACCGTCCAGTGAAAGTCTCTAACAACAGAGGTGGCATATCGAGTTGTGGCTGTGAATTCGCTTTATGGGCCTCAATAATCTCATTGATGATGTAGATTCTATGTATCACCTCGAGAGTGCCTTGGGCGCGCCATTCGTCCCCGAGACCAACTTCAATGTCGCCCTTTTTGAGCACTCTTGGGATCTCGCCATGAAGCAAATCTTGGTCAGTGATAACTTGATTATATTTTGTCATAGCTCTGAAACCAAATTTCTTCAATTTATACCAGTAGCTTCTCATGACAACCTCGAGCAACGCCTTGTCTCTGTCGCTGGGAGAACCAATCAGGTCGACAATATATTTTGGCGGGATGTGAACACTATCTTTGGATCGAAGATGCCAGTCATTGAAGAATTTAAAATAATCACCAAGTTCTACAATCGGAATCGCAAGGATAAACACGCCAAATTCTCCATAATTGAATGCTCCTCTGATGAAGTGTGTAGCTATGCTGACCATATCGTGCACAGTATGCTTTCTGTGCCAGTGATGATCTTCGGGCAAAATAGCAATCGCCAAATCACTGCTACACGTAAAACCCTCTGCGCGAAACTCTTTGTAGTGTCGCGGCCATCTTACGGGAAGCAGGATGTAAGCTAATCGATCTGTCGCCTGACTGAACAGCTTTTCCAAGCCTTCTTTGTAACTTGGTATATTTTCAGCCGGGCGTCGCCAGTCTTCTTCGGTGAGACCACGTCTTCCGCCAAGCACTGACGATACTTTGAAAGTATCTGGTGACGAATCTAAGAAATCAAAAATATGTTTCAGAAATCTGTGAACATGTATTGTTTCCAAGAAATTACCAGGATTCATCTTGGACACGTCGGCGACTTCAGCTTTAACGATTTCCCTTGTTGAAGCTGAATTTTTTCCAGTTAAACCCTCGATTACTTTAGTTATGCTCAAGTTCATCTCTTTCTCCTTTTAATGTGCGGTTTTTGGTAGAAATCTTTAGATAAAGATAACCCCGTAAACTAGCCTAATTTTGATTTTTTGTCAAGCTAAAAATAGAAGGGGGCGGATTCAAACCCTAAAACTCTTTAACATCGCACATTCGATGTTTTCAACACACAATCCAACGTCAATGTTTTAGAATTTCTGTTTTTCCCATAACTCATACAGTCTACCCTTAGCAGCGTACAATTCATCAAAACTCCCCGACTCAATAATTTCACCTTTTTCAATTACTAGGATTTTGTCCATCTCGCGAATAGTCGTCAAACGATGCGCTATTACTACTGCGGTAACTTTTTGAAAAACCTGGTGCAGCGAATCCTTAATTTTCTCCTCTGATTCCAAATCCAGATGGGAAGTAGCCTCGTCTAATAGTAATATCTCTGGTTGCTTATACACTGCCCTCGCAATTCCCAGTCTTTGTTTTTCCCCACCCGAAAGCTTGATGCCCTTTTCTCCAATAAATGTATCAAGTCCCTGCGGAAGCTTATTAGTGAAGTCAGCTACATGCGCAATCTCAAGTGCCTTGGTCAAATCTTGCTTTTTTCGATCTTTTGGGCTGGCAATTGTGATATTATCGCGCAAAGTAAAGTTGAAAACCTCAGTATCTTGCAAGACTACTCCGACTTGCCTAAGATATGATTTCTTTTTGATTTGCTTTAGCGATAAATTGTCAAACAAAATCTCGCCCTGGTAATTTTCATTTTCCTTGAGTAGTAATTTTAGCAGTGTTGATTTGCCCGCTCCAGAAAGTCCCACCATGCCAATGCGTTCTCCGCGATTTATTTCAAATGAAATATTTTTAAGTACCTCGTTTTCTCCATAAGCGAACGACAAATTTTTGACTGTGATTTTTTTCCAATTCGCGGGAAGTTCAATTTTATCTTTTTCAGCATCAATGATCACCGGCTCATTTAGTGTTCTTTGCATGCGCGCTATGCCGTACTTGCAAACAATTAAATCCTGTGTCGTCTCGGACAATTCATCGACAGAAGCAACCAAGCTATCAAAATAACCATAGAACAGAACAAGAATGCCTACTTCATACTTTCCCTGCGCGATGCCATATATAATTAAAACCATTATCCCAATCCTGAAAAATGTTGTCAACAAGCTAACACTTATAGCACGGAACTGAAAACGAAAAATACGTTTTTTTATTTTACCAAAAAGTTCTGTGATTTGATCGTTTATAATTTTTAAAAGCCTTTCTGCCATAGCCAGCACCTTCACGCTCCTTATGTTATTAATGGTTTGAAACATTAAACCCGAAACACCCTCTTCCATAATATCAACCTCTTGCGAAACAGAAGACGCCTTTTTTAAAAGGAAAAAAGAAACAGTAAAATAGCTAGTCAAAAAAACGATCATCGCCACGCCCACGAATCTATCAAACCTACTTAAAATAAAGATCATACCGACAAAGTTGACCCCAATCTCAATTAAATTATTTATCCACATACGCAAAATACGCTCCAACCCATCAGAGCCCTTTTGGATTCTTTTTAACTTATTTCCCGCATTTTCTTTTTCATGCCAAGCAATATCAAGTAGTGCTAGATGATTAATCACTGCGATTTGAGAATCAAGCGCAACCCTCTCAGCTACTTGATAACCAAGATATTTACCAAAAATTCTAAAAACATACTTGGAGACATAGGCGGCAAGTAAAATAATTAGGGTAATCCAAGCATACTTCAACGATTCTCCAATACTGTATTTACTAAAAAAAGTTACTATAAGAGCAAACCCGTATGCAATATACAGATTTGAAACATCACTAATAAATCTGGAAAGTGACGCAATAAAAAAACGCCATCTGTATGGTTTTAAAAAATTCCAGATGTCTACAATAAGCTTTTGGTTGGAATATTTAATCAGATCCACGTCTTGCTCTTTTTTGGCTATTATCATCATTTTTTATCAATTATCCCTAATTTCTTTCTAATTTTAATGCACCCGCAATCCCCAGCCAGACCCAAAAGAAGCCTAGCATTATCCCGGCATTGAAGAGGTTGAAAATTACTAAGCCGGTCCAGGAAGCGAGGATAAATAGGGCGAAAGTCTTTTGTTCTGGGTCAGTTTCTTTGAAAAACAAAATGATTGCTCGAATAAAAATTGCGCCTAAAATTATGAGCAGACTCAAAAATCCGATGAGGCCGCTGCCGAGGTAGGTTTCTAAGAAAATATTACTGGAATTGAGATTTACTCCTCGCGGATCTTTTCCCAGCACTTGCGGGATATTTGCCCAGCCGATGCCCAAGATTGGATGCGCCTTGATTTGCGAGAGGCTATTGCGATAGACTTCGGCGCGCACGCTAACATTAGGATCATTGCGATTAACTTCGGTCACAAATTTGCCCTGATTTTTTTCTGTTGCAATTTCTTCCAGATTAATTTGGCGGCAACCGTATTGTGCTAATTCAGAAACATCGTGAATTGTTGCACCCGTAGAGACGAGGCATTGCCTCGTCTGTACGCAATTTGAATCGCAAGCAATCGTGATTTTCTGTTCTCCTCCAGTGCTCACCGCGCGATTAAATAATTGAAAAGTGGTCAGATGGAAAAAATAGATCGCCCCGAGACTAATGACGAACGTACAAATTATTCCCAAACTAATTTTCATTGCCAGTTTCCATTGCCAATTACGAAAGTTAAATTTTAAATTAGTTAGGATGGAGAAAACAAACAAAACAGTTGTGACTCCTACTCCGAGCCAGGCGCTGCGTGAAACGGAAATAAGTAGTAGTGCAAAAGTAAGAATCAAAAAAACATGAACTGAAATCAATATGAGGCGACCAGTGGCCTGCTCTTTTTTTTGCGTGTTTTGTTGGAAATAATAAATCAGCGCATAAATTCCTGCGAGGGCTAGGAGAAGATAGAAACCGAGCCAGTCCGGTTCAGTGAGCGTGCCATTTGGTCTTCCGGGCATGACAGAAAAAGAATTGATTCCGTGAGCAAAGCGGATGTTTTGCCAAAAGCCGTAGAGTATGATGACGAAAGTGGAACTGAAGAAAAATGGCAGGACTTTTTTCAAGTCCGTTATATTTTGAATATAATTTCTCGTTAAAAGATAAAGCGCGACAAAAGAAATAAGCACTAATGTCAGCTTCAGCCCAACCCCTGTGTTTGGCGCATTGAAAACATTCAAAAGACTAGCCAGCGGAATAAGAAAAACTAGATAATCCAACCAATTCAATCTGGTCAACTTAAAATTCAAGTGTTTAGAAAAAAACCGAATTGTGACTGCGAGAAAAAGCAGACCGCCGATAAGTTGATATGGGCGAACAGCTAAACCCAGTCTTACCGGAGCGAGATTGATGTTTTCCAATGCAATTGTACCGATGAAAAAGAGAAACGCCCAACCAGGACGATAGAGCGCAAAGGCTAAAACTAAAACAGTAAAAAAAACGAAATCCCCCGTCCTCATCGGAAGCAAGCCGAGATTGTTAAATAGAATCAAAAAGAAAAACAAAAAAACGTTAGTTAAAACTAGGTAAGTTTTGGTGTTATTTAGTTTTTCTGCTAGTTGTTTGATATATGAAAACATAAAAATTCAGTGTAATCAGGAAAATCAGGTGCTAATCAGTGGTTTTGTATTATATTATAAAACCTCCCCACAAACTTATCCCAAGAAAAAAACTTGGCACGTTCACGACCTCTTTGTGAGAGGACGTCACGCAAATGCGCATCGGTCAGCACTTTTTTCATCACGAGCGAGACTTCCCTTGTGTCATCCGCGTGACAATATAGCGTAGCATCCAAACCGACTTCAGGCAAGGAAGAATTTTTGGCCGTGATGACTGGCGTGCCCTGATTCATTGCTTCCAGCACCGGCATTCCAAAGCCTTCATAATGCGAAGGGTAGATAAAAAATAGGGCATTTTTGAAAAGCGCCGGCAAATGTTCCTGTGGCACAGCGCCGAGAAATTTGACATATTTAGTCAGGTTCAATTCTTTGACTAACTTTTCCGCGTCAATCGCAAGAGACAGATTGGGTTGCAGTTTTCCATAAATCACTAATCTTGGTATTGTTTCGACAAATTGCAGATTTTTATTTTTTTCTAAAAGCAATTTGTAGGCCTGAATCACCCCGTCGATATTTTTTCTAATCTCCATTCCCCCGCCGGCAAAAATGTAGCCGGGACTTAATTTGTATTTTTTTAAAACTTTCCGGCTATTTTCCAATGTGGCCGGTTTTTTGTAAAGCTCATCCACACTGATATAACTTGTAGAAATTCTGTCCGCTGTAATATTGAGATATTGCACAAGGTCTTTTTCCGTCCTTTTTGAGACTGTCAGCACCTTGTCCGCCTGTTCAATCGCTCGCTCAGTCAGAATCTGATATTGCCTTTTGCGCGCGTTGTTGAGATATTTAGGAAAAAGACTGGGCACAATATCATGCACCAGCATTAAGTGTTTCGTCCCCTTTTTGAGAATGGTCGGACATTGATAGAGACTGAAAAAAAGGTCGCATTTATCTTTTTTTACGCGCCGGGGCAAGAGGTATTTTTCCCACCAGATTTTGCGGATCAAGTCATCGCGCCGATAGATGGGCAGAAAAATCTTTTTTTGAAAATTTTCCGGCAAAACAAAATCTGCTGGCAGATCTTCTTCCAGATAGAGAATAAATTCCAGATTATTTTTTTGTTTTATTCCTGCCTGTCCGGTAGGCAGGTTTTTTGCTTCTTCGGTAATCAACTTTTTTAAAAAGTTGATTGTAACTTGTCCAATACCCGAGTAGGGCTTGCGACAAAAGGAAGCGTTGATTCCGATTCTCATGAAGGCACAACTTTTAAAATAAAATTATACTACTGATTTAATTATAGCACACTTTTTTCTGATCAAAGCAAAAAATCGGAGCCAGGCTCCGGAGCTCCGGAGCCTGGCTCCGATTTTTTGAGCGATCACAAATGCTTTACGAAAAAGCATCTTTGAGCTATACTAGAAACAAGATAATAAAGCTAAAAAAACAAATAATTCGCATGTCCCCCATTCGTAGTGGGGGTTCGCGAAGCGAAAAACGTTATGTTTTCATTGCTAAAATTAATCATTTGGATCTGTGGGGTGGTGGTTGTCGCCTATTTTGTCCTTAATTACTTTGGCTATGAAGTTAATAAGGACTACTTCAATGCTAGCAAGGTTGAATGTCAAAAGAAGCTGGATGAATGCAAGGGCAAGCTGATTCACAATGGCGTTGATGGCGCCAAGTGTGATTTTAATTGCGCTGATCCGAAATTAATCATTAATAAGAAAAAATAATGAAACTGATTGTTAATATTCCCGCATATAATGAAGAAGCAAAAATTGGAGAAACAATTGAACGCATCAGAAAAAGCTTTTCCGCTGATTTCTATCTCAGTGGCGAAGGAGCAAAGATTTCTGAGAAATTAGTCCAAATAGTGGATGATGGATCCAGTGACAACACAGTCGAAGTTGCCAAAAAAGCCGGGGTGGATTTATTGGTTTCATACAAACCCAATCGCCGTCTTGCGTATTCTTTTAAACGTGCCGTAGAAAACGCCTTAGAGAATAATGCGGATTTCATGGTGAACATCGATGCGGATGGGCAGTTTGATCCTAGCGACATCCCAAAGCTTCTCTCCCCGATACTCACTGGAAAGTGTGATATGACGATTGCCAATCGTTTTGGAAAACACGAGGCTAAGGATATGCCAAAAATAAAATACCACCTCAATCGCCTGGCGGCCAGGATGATTGGTTTTTTTCTTAATTACCCGATTGATGACCTGACTTGTGGATTCCGCGCGCATAACCGTGAAACGCTTTTGCGCCTCAATATTACTAATGTTAGTTTTACCTATACCCAAGAAACAATCATTGATGCAATCGGTAAAAATTTGAAATTAGCCTGGATTCCGGTAAAAGTCCAATATTTTGCTGACCGGGAAAGCCGGATTGTGAAATCGGTCTGGAAATTCGTTTCTAATTCAGCCAAAATAATTTTGAAAGCTGTGCGTGATGTGCGACCGATGAAGTTTTTTGGCGTGCCGGGACTCGCTTTTGTAGCTGCATCTTTTTTAGTTTTTTGTCTATTTCTTATTCAATATTTTCAAACCTTCCAAATTACTACCTATCGCAATTATCTTTTTCTTTCGGCAGCGCTTCTCTTTATTGGATCACAGCTGCTAATTTTTGCACTGATCGCTGACATGATCAAGACTAATCGCAATCTGACTGAGGAGCAGATGTATTTGCAAAAAAAGGATCGGCTAAAGAAATAGTATCTTCCTTATGGCTACAGTGAAAAAACCACGTATTCTTTTTATTTCCCATTCTTATCCGCCAACTTTTGGCGGGCTGGAAAGGCAAAATCAGGAAATTTTTGAAGCGCTTTCCAAAATAACCGAAACAAAACTGATTGCCAACACGCGCGGAAAAAAGTTTTTGCCAATCTTTATTGCTTGGGCATTTCTCAAAAGTCTTTTTATTCTTTCCAACTATGACGTCGCGCTTTTTGGCAACGGCATCCCCACTCCAATCGCAATCGTCTTGAGATTTTTCTATCCGCGAAAAAAATATATTGCCATCATTCACGGACTTGATGTGACTTTTGCTAAAAAGAAAAGTATCTTGGGAAGAATATATCGGAGCATCAACATTCCCTCCCTTAAAAAATTCAATCGTCTCATCATGGTTGGCAACGAAACGATTGAAGAGGCCGTGAAAGCGGGGGTGCCACGCGATTTGTGTGTTTTTATTCCCAACGGCATCAATCCTGAATCGATAATCATAGAAACTAATCGCCAAGAAATGGAGAAAGTTTTAGACATGAATCTAACCGGCAAAAAAATCATCTTGCGCGTGGCGCGTTTCGTTCCACATAAAGGTGTCGAATGGTTCATCAGAAACGTCATGCCGGCGCTTCCTGAAAATTATGTCTTTGTGTCCGCGGGAGGAGTTGTTTCATCGGCAATTACCGGAAATGAAAATGCTTTTGATAAATGCCAAAAAGCGGCGCGAGAATTACATCTTGAAGACAGAGTGAAACTAATTGGCAACATTCCCGAGAAAGATAAATTGGTATTATTCAACGCGACTGATTTGTACGTTTCACCAAATATCAAAGTCCACGGAACAATGGAAGGTTTTGGAATCAACGCCATCGAAGCCGCCGTTTGCGAAAGAGTAGTTCTTGCTTCCAATCATGAAGGCCTCAAAGATGCGATTATTGAGGGCAGGAATGGATTTTTAGTTGAACCAGGAAACGCAAACGCCTGGATAGAAAAAATAAAAGAGCTTCTTGAAGATGACGAATTTCGCAAAGAATTCGGAAAAAAAGCCAAACAATTTGTCATGGAAAATTTTGTTTGGGAAAAAATCTCCCAGCGCTATCTTGAGGAAATTGAAAAAACATTATGCTAGAACTCTTCCAATCACAAATCAGTTTTTATCTGACAATTGCGCTAGTGCTTTTTGTGCCAGGCTATTTTATGCTCCTGGCTTTTTTTGGCAAAGAAAAATTGGGCGTGCTGGAAAGGTTTATTGCCGCCACTGGCCTTAGTATTCTCATTACAGATTTTCTGATGCTTGTGATGTCTCGAGTCGAGATACTTTTCACCAGAGCATCCCTAGTAATCACGCTACTGATTTTTAGTGCGAGTTGTTTTTTAGTCTATCGAAAAAGATTCAAAAAAGCACCGGGAGTAGCCGAGACAAAAGCCTCCTCCGATTTTTCTTTCAAACAAACCCTTCTAATTATCCTGATTCTTTTCTTGTCTATTTTTATCCGCTCAGTTTATCTGCAAAATAATCTACCATCTTCCAGTACTGATCTGGGCCATCATATGTATTGGTCAAAGCTATTTGCCGAGTCGGGAAAAATTCAAAATTACACACAAAGGGAGATTGTTTTGAAAGATGGGGCTTACCAGATTGATGCGCCCAAACCAATCAGCGATTTCGTCATTGGGGAGCATCTAATATTCACCGCGATTAGCCTTATTTCTGGTGCCAGTTTTATTTCTGCTTTTCCTGTCTCCGTTCTACTCTTTATAAATATTTTCAGTCTTTTGGCGGTTTTCATCCTTTCTCTGCGCCTGTTCGAAGCAAGTCCGCAAAACAAAAATATTGCTATTTTTGCCCTACTATTTTGCGGAGCGCTATTTGTCATAGATCCTCCTCAAGCCAAGTTTGTCGGTGGAGGAGTGATTGGCAACATCCTTGGCAACCTACTCATTCCACTCACTTTTTATTTTTATGTCCGTTTTCTTCGCGAAAAAGAAAGTGTCTTTTTATTTTTCGCGCTATTTTTTTCAATGGGATTATTTTATACCCATCACCTCTCGGGACTAATTTTTCTTTTGACTTTCGTTGGATTTGTTGCACTTAGCTTTCTGTTTAATTTTCAAGAAACAAAACAAGTTTTTTTTAGCCAAAAAAGATCCTGGCAATCTCCTCTTTTGCTTGCTTTCTTGGTCTTTTCTCTAGTCTTTGTGTTTATTATTTATACCCCAACGTACCTTACCAATAGTGCCGTAAACACAGTTGTTGGCGCAGTTAAAAAAATTGAACATACCGGACTTTCAATACTCCAGTTTAGAAATGTTTTAGGTGAGGCGCGTTTTGCGCTGGGCGCTTTCGGCATACTCCTGTTTTTAGCACCATTGCGAAAAAGTATCTCCCGCTATTCTTTTCTATTGCTATTTAGTTGGATTTCAGTGATTACGCTTATTTCTCTTGCGCCGGGACTGGTAAAAATCTCTATTCCTTCCGGACGCGTTGCAAACTATGGAGTCTATCCATTCGCAATCATCAGTGCGTTTGCGTTTATTTCTGTTTTTGGTCAAAAAGATTTTCATAAAAATCTCCTCGTTCCTTTTGGCCAAAAATTAATTATCGGCGCATTTCTTCTGCTGTTTATTTTTATCAACCTGGATGGATTTTCTGATACCACTATTTATCTAAAAGGGAACGATTCAGCTAAAAAAACATTTCAAACTTTTAACGCCAGCGAGTATCTCGCGACTAGAATGAAAAAGACCGATCTATTAGCCTCCGACCACGTCTATCTTTTCGCTGATTCTTGGGTGAAGTTATTTTTTATGCGGGACTATTATTTCCCAAGTTATCGGGCAAATTTCGAGCGCTATGAAAACGGCGTCGATAAGAAGGAATTTTGTACGCGCGACATGATTTCTAATCCGGGCGGGGAATTGGGGGAAAAATGCTACTCAGATTTGGGTACTAATTTCGTAATGGTGAACAAATTAATGGACGGAGCGCAATTTCGAAAACTGAATAATTTCTGGCAAGTCTATTCCAATGAGGAAATAAATATTTATTATCGCAACAAATAAGATGAGTAGTGAAAAAAAAATCATTTTTGCTTTAGTTATTTTGTTATTTTTCAGTTTTTGTTTTCTTTCTTATTTTGAAAAAAAACAACTCCAGCCATCTGATGCTGGTTGGGAAATCTACTTTGAAGATCCCCAGTCTGATAATCTAACCTTCATTATCGAAAACAATACTAAAACAAAAAAAATCCATTGGAAAGAAATGGCTGGAGAAAGCAACGTAATAATAAAAGAAGCCGACATCCTTGTCGTCTCTGGACAAAAAAGCACCATTCCCCTCTTGAATGAAAGTGATGGTGAAAAAATTACAATTGAAGTTTCAGATGAACTGGGCGGGAAAAAGGAAATCCATAAGCGCTTTAATTAGCCGCATAGATCCGGATAAAATTTTTGGGTCGATCATCAATATTCAATTCCCAAACCGCCTTGCCAAGTGATTTTTTGCCTATCTTGTTCCAAGTCTTAACATTGCTCATCTCTCCCCTTCTGGTCATGACATAGTAATCGATTTTTTTGTCTTGTGCTTTTTGCGTAAAGTTATCATACCCCGTCGCTTGGACGCAGGTGCCATCAAAAAAATAGCAAACGCCCCAATAATCCGACCAGACATTCAAATTTTTTGAATCAGGCAAAGCATTTAGCACTTGCGCCGCTTCATAGCCGCCATAACCCCAGGCGCCGGTGATGATTTTATCTTTCGGCAACAAATCATTGGTATAGTTGAAATAGTAGGGTTTAATGAGCCAAAGACTTGTGCTACTAACGACTATCACAAGAAGCACTACTACAAATCGATGGGAATTTTTCATCCGACTCAATAGAAATTCATCAAAAGAAAATGCCGCCAGTAGCATCAGGATCGGATAAAGCATGACACTATAGCGGATATTGACCAGGAGATCTTGCTTGAGTACTGCCGCATAAAAAACAACGATAAATGAGGAGCTGATAAAAACTAGGAGCGGATACCTTAATTTTCCAAATACGCCCTTGATCCACAGTGCAATCAAAGACAATAGCGCCAGTGGAGTCAGCGAGAAAACTAAGGGATATATTTCCAAGAACAATTTATCAAAAAAATCCTGTCGGCGAAAAGGATAATCATGCCCGGCATCAAAATTCATCCCCTTGATCAAAAGGAAATTGTCCCCTATTGACCAATTTATCAAAACCAAACCAGTTATAAATGCCACTACGAAAAACAACAATCTACGTAAATAGGGAAAAACCAAATTAACATAGCGAGATAAAAGAAAACTATATCTCGCTCCCAAAAAATGCGCTTCGAGAAAGAGCAATAAATCTACCCCGATCACCGACCAAAAAATCGGCGCCATCCCCTTGAAACCAATTGTTCCATAATAGAAAAAACTTGGACTGATAATCACTGCTGGCATCAAAATGGCAAAAACCGCAAAGGATCCCGCCAAAATCAGGAGATATGCCGGCATATGCCTTTTTACTTTTTTAGCCAAATCCCCTTGTTCTTTTTCTTGTAAAAGATAAAGGAGCACAATTATAAAGAAAAAGGGAATAAAAATAACAGCTGAATATTTGCTCAGAAGAGCAAAACCAAATAATATTGAGCACAAAAAGGCATCTATTTTTTTCCCATATTCCAGGTAATTCAAGAGAGAAATTAGCGCGGAAAAGGAAAAAACCCATAACAGCGCATCGGGATTGATAATCTGAGAAACACCGATAATGACCGGATTGAGTAGGATGAGAGTGGTTGCGGTCAGGGCCAACCATTTATTCTTTGTTAGACGTTTGACGGCCCAAAAAATGAACAAAGAAAAAAGTCCGTTGAAAATTAGGAGCGGAACACGAAAAGCTCGATTGATCTTTTCCGTTTCTACGGAAGAAAATGCACTTTGGTAATCAGGCGAATCATCGGGACGCTTATTCAAGCCGTCTTCAAAAAAAATTCCAATTCCACTGACGTAGGCCAGCATCACGCCAGGCTTGTCATTGATCCTCGTTCCTAGCCAATTTTTCGTGGCAATAGCCTTCCAATAATCATGGATCCTGCCTGCCGTCGAATCATATATCCAATAATGTTCATCAGCGGTTTCGAATTTTGAGATATGATAAAGGCCGAAAGAAAGATATAGCCCGAGCGAAATGAGAAGAATCAAAATGATTGCGCCAGTTTGTCGTTTGCTCTTTAAGCTCATTCATTTTAACTTAATAATTATTCAATATCTTCTTCGTTTGTAATCTCTGTGCTTGGTTCTGTCAAATCCGATTCGGTTGTTTTTTTAGCCTTGAAGATTCTAACGTAGTTTTTGTAACGCCCGTCAATTTCAAGATTATAAATTGGCTTTCCATCTTCTTCATAGGTTGGACCGATAAATTTTGGACGCAGCTGACTTTGCAAGGTTGAATAGAAATAATCAATTGGGTATTGTTCGGTCCTAATTTTTATCTTATGGATGCATTTTCCAATGTAGAATTCGCAAAAACCATAAGAATCTGCCCAAACTGTCGTATCCTTGGCATTGGGCAGTTTATTCATCTCTTGGGCTAATTCATAGCCACCATAGCCCCAGCCGCTAGTGATTATGTATTTTTTAGGGAGAAAGTCGTTGCTATAGCTAAAATAATAAGGCTTAATGAGCCAGATACTTATTAGGCTAGAAACGAGAACAATCAAATAAATTCCGAGATTGGATATGCTGCGAAACATTTTCCAGCCAGCAAAAATGTAAACTCCCCTTGCGCCGATGACCGAAGCAATAACTACAAGTAGAGAAAAAATAATGCGATGAAAATTATAGAAAACGCGTAGATTTGCTTCACTGATAATTTTAGACTGTTCAAAGAAAGAAGCGATAAACAAAAGAGAAATGATCGCGATAATGATAGAGAAAAATGTTAAAAATTTACGAGAATCTCTCTGCGCTCCTTTTTCACCAAAAAAATTTACTAAAGCAATGGCGGAAAGTAGTGCGGAAATTGGGTAGAGAATGATGCTATAGCGAATCGTCAATACTAGCCCTTGTTCAATCACTGCCAGATAAAAAATAAAAATAAAAGCAGAAAAAATAAAAGTCAGGTATGCATATTTGATTTTTTCAAAAATATTTTTTGACCACAGATAGAGCAAGGAAAAAAGGATAAGTGGCAGGGAAGCAAAAGCCAGTGGCACAGTCTCCATGATAAATTTATATAGCAGAGGCAAATTGCTAAATTCGGGTTTGCGCTTCGTGTCAAAAGCAATATCAGACAGATCGATCAGTCGGTGACGGAGCATCCAATTGACCAGCACGAAACAAATGCTCGCAAGCAAAATGCCAGCAATCAACTTGGGCGCAATTTTTTTGACGCTCTGCATTTTTTCCAATACGTAGTGAAAGGCTCGATTGTGGTTGAAGTAGGCATCTCCCGCCAAAAGAGCAGTCACAAACATTGAAAACCAAAAGATCGGCGCCATGCCGGGAAAGCCGATCGTTCCCTCATAAAAATATTTTGGTTCGACAAAAACCGCTGGCATCATGATGGCAAAAATCAAAAAACCACCTGCAATGATTCCCAGATAGGCCAGGCAGTTTTTCAAGACTAACTTTTTTAAAATCGCTCGCTTATCCTCCCAGCCGGAAAATTCGAATAGATAGAAGGTCAATAGCATAAAAAGAAAAAAAGGAACTAGAATGATGCTGACATATTTACTTGCCATCGAAAGACCAAAAAAAACCAACGTGAGCCAAAAATATTTTTTTTCAAAATACTTGAGCCAAGCGACATAAGCGAGCATCGCAGAAAAAGCAAAAACCCAAAAAAGCGAATCGGGGTTGACAATTTGGGAGATGCCGATAATCACTGGTGAAAGATATGTCAGTGTCACGGCAAGCAGCGCCAGCCATTCATCTTGGGTAATCTTTTTGATGATCCAAAAAAAATAAATCGCAAAAAAACCAGTCAAAAGCAAGATGGGCAAGCGGAAAAGAAGGTTAATCCTTTCTGTCTTTTGCGGATCAAAAATCTTGACCGTCTTATCCGTGAAAACCACCTGATCATCAACCACATGATTGTCTACTAGTAATGCCAATCCCGATGTATAGGCCAAAGTGATTCCCGGCTTGTCATTGATCCGCGTGTCCTTCCAATCTCCTGTTGCAATCGCATTCCAATACTGATGAATCCGATCATTGTCCGCATTGTACAGCCAATAATGCTCGTCAAAAGAAACAAATTTTGTCAGGTGCGTAAGGCCGAAAAAAAAATAAACGACCAGAGTGCAAAAAAGCAGAATTTTTGGATAATGTTTTTTTTGGATCTGCATAGTTTGATTAAATGTGACTTATACTATTAAGCTCGAAAACTTATAATTGGACATTAATCTTCATTTCTTGTGTATTGCGTAAAATAGTCAATTCAAGCTGCTCACCTTTCTTGTGTCGATACAAAAGGTCGGGCAAGGTATTGTTAGCGTCGATCTTTTCTCCAGCCACAGCTGTAATTATGTCGCCAATTTTAAGTCCGGCATTGGCCGCGGGAGAATTCGCGATAATAGCTAAGCCTTGTTGCCCGGAAGCGGAATAAATCAGCGCGCCGGTTTCGCTCGGTAAATTATTAATCGAAGCGTAGATCTTCGTGAGTGGCAGATATGATAGACCGAGGACGGGCGTCGTCGCTATTTCTTTTTTAATTTCCTTGTCGATCACTAACCTCACTTTGTTGGCGGGGATCTGGAAAAAATTCGCCCGATTGTCTCGGCTGACTGCTCCAGTAATCCCGATTATCTGTCCGGAATAATCCACAATTGGCCCTCCGATAAAGTGCTCTTGCGTATTTAGATCAGCACTAAACACACCCTCCATTTTTTCCGAAGAAGCGACGCTTTTTTCTGATAAATTATAATAGGCCTGGAAGCTACTCAGAACTCCTGCCGCAAAAGACGGCGCATAGACAGGAGAATCATTGCCCACTGCGATAATCTTTTCTCCTGGCTGCGCGTCATCTGAATTAGCAAAGGAAGCAGCAGAAAGATTACTAGCATTGATCTTCAAAAAAACCAAATTGCTATAGACATCAATATCTAGCAATGTTGCCTCGTAGATATTATTATTGTCAGTAGTCACTTTATAACTGGCATTTTCAGCAATAATGGCGCTAGCATAAGTCATAATCAGCCCATCACTAGTAACGATCAAGCCGGTGCCATTTTTCAAAAGCGGATTTTTTTTCTCCCCTGCTACATAGGAAGTGACATTTACAACCGATGATAAAGCTTGCCCTACTACTTTGCTGATCGAAGTATCCTCTTTGACATAGACCTGCTCAGTTTTATTAATGACCGTCACATCAGCAGCAGTTTTTTTTAAAAAGTCATATTTAGCAAAAAGCTTTGTGGTTGCCAAGTGAGGAAAAATATAGCGATTAGCAACAATACTGCTCAACCCCGCGACCAACACAACAAACAGGATAATAAAAACTTTTTTAGTTTTTTGCATAAAAAAATATTTTGAATAAATTACGTTTAGGACTTTAGATAACTGGGATCCACTTTGAGGTCAAAAGGACGATTACGACCAGGAAAGAAAAAAAGAGTACGCTGATCATTGTCCTTTTTTGGCTTAAAATGTTCAAAAAATAGCTTTGTACGATACTCCAAAGCATGTAATAAAGTATAAGCGCAATTACCCCTGTGGTCAAATATCCAAACGGCCAAAAATTTATCGCCCAAGCGATTTCCATCATAGAAAGTCCCATGATAAAACTATACATCAGCACGGTTTTTTTGTCATTATTTTTGATGATAGAAAAATATTGGTAGCTAGTAAGCAGTGTTATCATAAAATAACAGAGCATTAGGAGATGGAGCGGAACGAGAAAATTAAGATAAAGTCCATAGGCGCCGGCATAAGCGAAAAAGACCGTCGCTGATGTGGCGGCCATATTCATGCCTTGCGCAGTTTGATCTTTTTCATATTCTCCCAGACGATAGGCGCCAAAGAGTGCCAAATAATACATCGTCGAAGCGAGGAAGATAAAAATCTGTTGCTCATAACTAAGAGTGATGAGATATAGTAAGGAAGTTGAAGAGAGAGTGAAAAAAATCGGCAAAACAGAAAACTTCCATTTCTTACCAATCACTTTCCCCTCCCACAAAGAAAATAAAAACATTACTGCCATGGTGATCAAGACTAGATCTGTGTTCAAATGGATGTAAACAACAAACTCCAATCCAAGGAGAAAAATTAGGCTCGATAATAATGGGCGTAGTTTCAGAAACATGATCTTTGGTTATGCAAAAAACTTACTTTTGGCAAGTGCATATGCCCTTAGTTTAGGCTATTTCAAAAGTAAGTTTGTTATTTTTAGCGTCAATTCTAATGCGGCTTCCTCCTTCTATCTGACTTTCAATCAGCATTTTTGCCAATTCGTTCATTATCTCAGTCTGAATGAGACGCTTCAAAGGTCTTGCGCCATAAGTATTGTCAAAACCTTTCTTGCTCAAATAATCCTTAGCAGCTTGAGTCAGTCTGATTTTGATCTGTTTTTCTTTCAATCTTTTTTCAATTATTGCCAGTTGCAAATCGACAATTTGACGGAGCATCTGACGACTGATCGGATGAAAAATAATCACCTCATCTAATCGATTGAGGAATTCCGGTTTGAAATTTTCTTTAAGTGCCATAAGAACACGTTGATTCATTTCTGTTTCACTGGCAGCTTCATCTATCCGTTCCTCCTGAAACCCGAGATTTTTTTTGTAAATAATATCCGAACCGATATTGGAAGTCATAATAATGACTGTATTTTTGAAATTGACCCGCCTGCCTTTGGCATCCGTCAAATGACCCTCGTCAAGAATCTGGAGCATAATATTAAACACCTGCGGATTGGCTTTTTCAATCTCATCAAACAAAATGACTGAGTAAGGTTTCCGCCGAACAATTTCTGTCAGTTGTCCGCCTTCTTCATAACCAACATAGCCCGGCGGAGAACCGATCAATTTCGAGGCGCTGTGGGCTTCCATATATTCTCCCATATCCACCCGCACCATGGCTTTTTCATCATTAAACAGAAACTCGGCCAAGGCCTTGGCGAGCTCAGTCTTCCCCACCCCGGTCGGACCTAGAAAAATAAACGATCCGATTGGGCGTTTGCTTTCAGCAATGCCAGAGCGCGAACGACGGATAGCATTGGCCACGGCCAATATTGCATCTTTTTGTCCAACCACTCTTCTTTCTAGCTCTTTTTCCATCTCAAGCAGTTTGCGAGCCTCATTTTCGATCAGCTTAGGAGTTGGGATGCCTGTCCAGCGCGAAACCACTTTGGCGATATCTTCCTGGGTAACTTCTTCCTTGAGAATTGCTCCTTTGCTCTGCAAATCATCCAGTTTGTTTTTTTCCACCACGACCTTTTTTTCTAATTCAGGAATTTTCCCATAACGGATCTCTGCTACTCTATCCAATTCCATTTTTCTCTCAGCAATTTCCGCGGCAGATTTTAATTTGTCAATTTCCGCAGAATGTTTCCGGATATTGGTGATCATTTCTTTTTCCGCTTTCCATTGCAAAAGAATCTTGCCTTCTTGTTCTCTGATTTCGGCCAGCTTGCGATTTAGTTCGCGGATTTTCTTTTTTGCATCCCCTCCCTTTTCTCTCTCTAAAGCTTTTTTCTCAATTTCCATCCGGCGCAAGAGCCGTTCAGTCGAATCAATCTCGGCCGGCATTGAATCGATTTCCATCCGCAAAGCACTTGTCGCTTCATCGATCAGATCAACGGCTTTGTCTGGAAGATATCGGTCAGTGATATAGCGATCAGAAAGTTTTACTGCTTCTTGGATGGCGGCATCGGTAATTTTGACGCCGTGATGGACCTCGTATTTCTCCTTGAGACCGCGCAGAATCGCAATCGAATCTTCGATGGAAGGTTCACCGACTTGGATTGGTTGGAAGCGCCTTTCAAATGCGGCATCTTTCTCAATATACTTTTGATATTCCTTGGTCGTAGTTGCGCCGATCATCCGTAATTTTCCCCGCGCCAAGGCGGGCTTTAACATATTTGATGCGTCCATCGCCCCTTCAATCGCACCCGCACCGACCAAAGTATGTAACTCATCAATGAACAAAATATATTTTCCTGATTCGCGGTCAACTTCATTGATAAGCGCTTTTAGCCTCTCCTCAAATTCACCGCGAAATTTTGTTCCAGCAATAAGCATTCCTAGGTCGAGGGACATTAAAGATTTGTTTTTCAACGTTTCCGGCACATCGCCATCAGCAATTCGCTGCGCTAAACCTTCAGCAATTGCAGTCTTTCCCGTCCCCGCTTCTCCGATCAGTACGGGATTATTTTTCGTCCGCCGACTAAGCACTTGCATCACGCGCCGAATCTCATCATCCCGCCCGATCACCGGATCCAGCTTATTATCTTTAGCAAGTTGCGTGAGATCGATCGTATATTTTTTGAGTGCTTGCAACCGATTTTCCGGATCGGGCGAGTCGATTTTTTGCGAACCGCGCAATTCTTGGATAATTTTCAAGATGCTTTCATAGGCAATCCCTCGTGTGAGAAGAAAATCTCGAACCACACCCTTGGTCGCCAAGAAAGACAATAGGAGATGCTCCGTCGAAACATATTCATCACTATTTTTCCGCGCTTCGATTTCGGCATTATTCAGAACCAGCACCACCTCCGGTGCGATAAAGATCTGTTTGATGCCTTGGGGCGGATTATGCGGATACTTTTCAATCTCTTTGGTGGCATCGAATTTTATGCTATCTTCATCCAGCTCGAGCTTTTTAAGGATCACGGGGATGATCGAATCTTCTTGATCCAATAGAGAAAACAGCAGATGAAAAACATCCACCTGCTGTTGATTGTTGATTATCGCTAGCTCTTGCGCTTGTTGCAAAACAGCCTGCGCCTTAGTTGTAAAGCGATTAAGATCCATAGTTTATTGTTGTGTTCTTTCTTGCAGTGTCACCTTGACATCATTCGTATTTCCCTTGTGCCAGACTTTCAAGGTGATTTGGTCACCGACGTTAAATTTAGATAAGAGCTCGGTGAGGCTATTGTTCGCGTCAATTTTCTGCCCATTCACTTCCAAAATCACATCATTTTCCACAATACCCGCCTTGTCGGCTGGAGAACCAGGAATAACCGCAAAGTCAGTCATTGTCTGACCGCGTAGTACCATCACACCATAATCAAACGGCAGGTTGATTTGTTTTTGCAATGCGGCATCGATGGGAATATAGCGTACACCGAGATAGGGCGTGGAGATTTTCCCGGTTGTCTTCACTTGATCTGTAATTTTTTGGACTTGGGCAGCGGGCAAAGCAAAGCCGACACTTTGTGCTCCTTGTGCAATTGCCACATTGATCCCAATCACATTGCCTGTGATATCCAAAAGTGGTCCGCCAGAATTTCCCGGATTGATTGCCGCATCGGTTTGAATGATGCCTGTTAAATTTTCACTGCCACCCGATCCGCCTCCGGCGGTCAAATTCCTACCCAAACCGGAGATAATACCTTTGCTGACAGTGTTTGAAAACTGACCCAATGAATTACCAATCGCAATGGCAGTTTGACCGATCTTGAGATTGTTGGAGTCGCCAAAATTAAGTGTGGGATAATCATTGCCGTCAATCTTAATCACGGCAATGTCATTCACGGGATCGCGAGCTAAGACTTTTGCAGGATGCTCCGTACCATCATTCGTAACAACCGTGTAATCCGCCGTAGTGTCAGAAACCACATGCCTATTAGTCACAATCATACCATCGGCGGTGATAATAAACCCCGTACCAGCTCCGACCTGCTCTTTTTGCGTATTGCCGCCCGCACTATTTTGATCAGGGGTGCCTGGAGTGCCAAAAAATCCAAACGGGTCGAAAAAATTTTGGATTTTTGGTACATCTTTGCTGATGACAATACTGACTACGGCCGGAGTGCTTTTTTCCACTACGTCAATGACGGCCGAATCTTCCTCGACAATTTTTTCACGCGATAAGTTTGGATCGGCTTTCGTCAAATTATTTCCGGATTGAAAAAATTGAGGAAATCGTTGAGAAAATTGGGTGAAAATTCTTTGTCCGAAACCGCCCGCGACGAAACCGAAAAATGCTCCGAAAATTGAAGAAAGGACGATGGCGATCAACAGCACTGAAATAAAAAATATGGGGGAGTGCCGTCCGGGACGCTCTTTTTTTGTCGCCACTTCATTTCCCCCTCGTGACTCTTTGGGGATGTTTTCTGGATTATCCATATGAGTTTAAATTTGATCCGATGCCGATTTTGACACCGGAAAAATTTTAAATTATTTTATATTGATTTTATCTCACCTGTCCTTTTTTTGGTTTTGTAAAAAAAAGGACAGAGAAAATTTTTCACTATTCGAACTTACTCTTCCATTGAAATTGCGCTCACTGGACAGCTATCGACCACGCTTTGGCAATCACAATCTCCACAATCCTCAGAAATTACATGTGACTTCCCGTCTTCAACCTTAAAAACTGTTGGACACATCGCTTCGCATGTTCCACATCCGATGCAAAGCTCTTCGTTCACTTTTGCTTTTGGCATAATATTTTTTTTCCGAAAATTTATCCGGAGTTATAAAAATTAATTATTAACTATTTTCGCAACAAGTTTAGAACAGAACAGAAATGTCGCCGGGAGAATTTTTTTCTAGATTATCTTCAAAATCTTTCAGCTCTTTATTTTTAAATTCCACCTGGCCATCCGTTTTGTTCCAATAAACATTTCTCGAGATAATCTGGATATTAAACGTTTTCACATAGCGACTAAGCCAGTCCGAGAAGTTGTCCGTGCGCACAAAAATTTGTTTCAACTGGACTTTCTCCGTCCGATTTTCTATTTTCTTATCCTCCACTGCCACAATATGATAACCGAGTGAGCTTTCAATGATTCCACTTCGGTCGCCTTTCTTAAGTTCAAACACGACTTGCGCGATTTCTGGCAACATCTCCGACTGAGTGAACCAACCTAGCTCGCCGCCACTTTTTGCACTTTCTCCTTCGGAATATTTTTCTACCACATCAGTAAATTTTTTCTTTTCATTCAATTCTCGCAATACTAGGTCAATCTTGTCCTTGGCCGCCGCCATTGAAGAATCGCTCTTTTTGATATTGTCAAACAACTTTTCCTTATACATATCCGGCTTTACGATATTTTCCTCAAAATCACTCAAATTCCAGCCGTATAATTTCTTGAGATTTTCTTTCAGATAATCCTCACTGCCATATTCTTGCATCTTACGGGAAACTGCTTGGGAGATATCTTCTTGCTTGATTATTATTCCTCTTTTTTTAGCTTCATTTTCGATCAGTTGATTCTCAATTAATTTATTGAGGATATTTTTTTCTTTGATCTTGAGCCTTTTTTTTCCGTCTTCAGTAGCAAAATCGACGCGCATACCCATATCGGAAAAATCTTGATTTTCATAAAACATCCGGGCAGAATTGAGCTGGCTCTTGAGTTTGTCTTCGGTTATGATATTTTTTCCCCAAAATGCGACCGGGTATGGGATATAAGCTGACGTTTTTTTGGTCAATTGATTGTCCACGCCGAAACCATAGATCAAAACGCCTATGACTATCAGATATACGACCAACAATATAAATAGTCCCAAAACAACTGTCTTCAGTTTAATTTTTTTCCCGCCAGTCTCTCTTTGCATAAAATCTAATACTTAAAAAAATAATTCCACCATTTTTGTGGGTTTAATTCCTTGATAAGAACCTCCTGACCGGTTGATGCTGGTTGCTCGTCGGTTTTTTTTGCCACAAGTCCCTGGTCGATGATGACCACATTTTCCTCAGGATCTTGCAGATTCAGCTTATCGCGAATTTCTTTTTCTTGGTAATCTCGCCCTTCCAGATAAGCAAGCTTTTCAGAAAGACGCATATTATCACCTTGGATCCGTTTGGCTTCCTCTTGCAATTTGCCGATTTCATCCTGTACCTGTCTTTTGCGGTAGGTTTCCCGGGAAATGGCCAAAAAAACAAAAACAATCGCCACACAGCCGAGAAAAATTATGATTCGGATCAGCCAAGAATTTCCCTTGTCACTTTCCTTGCGCATAAAATTAAGCGGTATTAGTTACCCATCATCGTCAGCGCTGGCGCAATCGTAAAAGCAACCATAGAAAGCACGGCTAAGATGGAAATCACCACCCAAATTCGATATATTTTCTTGTTTCTTTTCTTAAAACTCATAGTAAAATTATAACAAATTATTGACCCAAGCACAACATCGGATTATTTCTTCAAAACCGCCAAAAAAGCTTCGGACGGAATGGCGACTTTGCCGATGTTTTTCATCTTTTTCTTGCCTTTTTTCTGTTTTTCCAAAAGCTTTCTTTTGCGGGTGATGTCTCCGCCATAAAGCCCGCTGGTCACATCCTTGCGAAAAGCTTTGACAGTTTCGCGTGCCAGCACTTTGCCACCGATCGCCGCTTGGATCGCGATTTGGAAATTCTGCCGGGGAATGGAATCTTTTAATTTCTCCACGATCCTTTTTCCTTCGCTGTGCGCCCAAATTTTTGGCACGATCCGGGAAAAAGCTTCCACTTTTTCTTCGGCAATGATAATATCCAACTTAATCAGCTCATTAGCTCTGTAATCGGAAAGCGCATAAGTCATCGAAGCATAACCGGAAGTGGCACTTTTGAGATCATCATGCAGATTAGTAATCACATCAGTGAGCGGACAGTTAAATTTCAAAATCATCCGTTCGCTGTTAAGGTATTCCGTGTCAAGATATTCGGCGCGCGTATTTCGCATCATCTCCATAATCGCACCAAGATAGTTGGAAGGTGAAATTATTTCCAAACTGACGTAGGGTTCAAAAATGGCCTCAATTGTGGAGGGATCAGGCAGTTCGGATGGAGAATAGACCTTCAAACGCGCTTCCTGACTTTTGCCGGTCAGCTGGACTTCATAGACTACACCGGGCGTTGTGATGGTCGGACTCAATTCAAATTCCGCTTCCAAACGAGCTTGAATAATTTCCAGATGCAATAGTCCCAAAAAGCCACAACGAAAACCACGACCGAGCGCCAAGTTGCTTTCTGGTTCAAAAACAAAAGCGGCGTCGTTTAATTTTAATTTCGAAAGCGCGTCGCGCATCAGATTGTAATCATCGCCGGAAGTCGGGTAAAATGAAGCATAAACCATCGGACTAACTTCGCGATAACCCGGTAGTTTTTCAATTTGCTTTTCAAATTTGGAAAGTGTGACCGTATCACCAACTTTGCAGTATTCAACACTCTTGAATCCGGTTGCAATGTAACCAATTTCGCCGACTTTTAGTCTTTGGGTTTTTTGAAAATCCGGTTTGAAATAGCCCACTTCAATCACATCACTTTTTGCGCCTGTGGCCAACATCAAGATTTCTTCCTCAGCGGAAATTCCCCCGTCAATCACACGCACATAAGCCAGAACGCCTTTATAGATGTCATATTTTGAATCAAACACCAGCGCGCGCAGTGGTTTGGTTTCATCACCGCTCGGCGCCGGCACAACTTCCACAATTCGTTGCAAAAGTTTATCCACGCCCTCGCCGGTTTTCCCCGACACTTCCAAAATGTCCTCTTCTTTGCAACCGATAATATGCATAATCTCCGCTTTGGTTTTTTCCACATCGGCGTTCGGGAGATCAATTTTGTTGGCCACTGGAATAATTTCCAAATTATGATCAATCGCTTGGTAAAGATTGGCCAGTGTCTGCGCTTGCACGCCCTTAGTCGCATCAACCAAAAGTACCGCCCCTTCTACGGCGGCAAGTGAGCGTGAAACCTCATAACCAAAATCGACGTGTCCAGGAGTATCTATCAGATTCAAAATATATTCTTCTTGTCCCCTCTCCTTACTAAGGAGAGGGTTAGGGTGAGGTGAATTTTGATTAGGTTGATATTTGTAGTTCATTCTGACCGGTTGCATCTTGATCGTAATCCCCCGCTCACGCTCTAAATCCATCTGATCGAGCAACTGCTCTTTCATCTTGCGCGCCTCAACCGTTTTGGTGATTTCCAGCATCCGGTCAGCCAGAGTAGACTTTCCGTGATCAATGTGGGCAATTATGCAGAAATTTCGAATGTTTTTCATAAAGTTAGTCTATTCCAATGGACTCTTAATTTTTCTTAACGCTGGATTGGTTACTTTAGTATAAATCTGGGTCGTTCTAATATTAGCATGCCCCAACAGTTCTTGCACGTACCGCACATCCACGCCATTTTCCAAAAGATGCGTGGCAAAACTATGCCGGAGTGAATGAAAAGTGGCCTCTTTCTTGATTCCCGCTTTTTCAAGTGCAGTTTCAAAAACCTTCTGCGCGGTTCTTTCGGTCAATTTGCCACCTCGATTACTCTCAAAAACATAACTATTCGCATTTGATAGTACTGCAAGCTCTTTTAGCTGGGAAAATAGTTTTTCGGAAAATAGGCTTATTCTGTCTTTATTTCCCTTTGCGCCTTTGATGTGAATAGTAAGTTCATCCAAATCCAGATCCTTAAATTTCAAATTTATCGCCTCGCTAACGCGCAGACCCGCGCCATAGGAGACAGAAATGAGTAATTTATGCTTGGGATTGCTTAGCGAGTCAATCATTTTTTCGATTTCTTTTCTGGAAAGAACAATTGGCAACTTGCTTGCCGTCTTGGCAAATTTGATATCCACGTCAACCCTACTTTTCATAACTTCCCGATAAAAATATTTGATTGCTTGCAGATGCAAGTTGATCGTTTGCGATGATTGTCCGCGATCTTGCTTTTCCAGTAAATATTTTTTAATCACGGCAAGTTCCGGTTCGCGCTTGATGATTTTCACGACCTTGAAATATTCATTGAGACAGCCTAAATAGCTCTCAATCGTCCGCGGACTATAATTGCGCAGGCGAAGTTCATCCTTGATTTTTCCCAACAATTCTTGAAGATTCATGCGAAATATGGTACACTTATCACATAAGTTAGCAACAACTGAATAGTACCATAACTTCGCATAACCTGCAAATTTCAGCAATTATTCAACAATAAGTTCGTATATAAACGAGTTGTGGCGAAATGTCACGCGCTCCGCTTGTTCCATTTCACCACAACGCTGAGCTATGCGAAGGGGCTATTCTTTTAAAGAAGGCCTGAGATTACTTACCGCGCCTGCCACATCGCACAACTCTCGC